>NZ_WHJC01000148.1 GCF_009295725.1 Clostridium tarantellae | reverse complement strand
AAACTATATACTAGAGATTGTTTATTATTATTAGAATTAAATAATTTATCCATTTCTCCTCAAGGTAAAGGAATAGGAAGTAAAATATTCAATAAAATTGTTGAAGAAGTTAGTTCAATAGAAACAATTGAAAAAATCATACTTTATCCTAAAGATAAATATGCTAAAAATTTTTGGGTAAAAAATGGTTTTAAAGAAATAACTATAGAAGATATTGATTATAGAGTTAATTATGGCTTTAAAAATTTAATATATTATATAAAACATTTTTAAAAATAAAAAGTAGTACACATTATTTATTAAAATAATGCATACTACTTTATTTAAATTAGTGTATACTTGTCTCTATTTAGAATAGCTATTACTTACTAGCTTCTTCAACAGCAACTGCTACAGCAACTGTAGCTCCAACCATTGGGTTGTTACCCATTCCGATAAGACCCATCATTTCAACGTGAGCTGGAACTGATGATGATCCTGCGAATTGTGCATCTGAGTGCATTCTTCCCATAGTATCTGTCATACCGTATGAAGCTGGACCAGCAGCCATGTTATCTGGGTGAAGAGTTCTTCCTGTACCACCACCTGATGCTACTGAGAAGTATTTTTTACCCATTTCAACACACTCTTTTTTGTATGTTCCAGCAACTGGATGTTGGAATCTTGTTGGGTTAGTTGAGTTACCAGTTATTGATACATCAACTCCCTCATGATGCATTATAGCAACACCTTCTCTAACGTCGTCTGAACCATAGCATTTAACCTTAGCTCTTGGACCGTTTGAGTATGGAGTTTCTTTAACTATAGTTAATTTACCTGTATAGTAATCAAACTTAGTTTCAACATAAGTAAATCCATTAATTCTTGAGATTATGAATGCAGCATCTTTTCCAAGACCGTTTAATATAACTCTTAAATTTTCTTTTCTTACTTTGTTAGCTTTTTCAGCTATTTTTATAGCGCCTTCAGCAGCAGCGAATGACTCGTGTCCTGCTAAGAATGCAAAACATTTAGTCTCTTCTCTTAAAAGCATAGCTCCTAAGTTTCCATGTCCTAAACCAACTTTTCTATCATCAGCAACTGATCCAGGAATACAGAAAGCTTGTAATCCTTCTCCTATAGCTTCAGCAGCTTCAGCAGCTTTTTTACATCCTTTTTTAACAGCTATAGCAGCACCTAAAGTGTAAGCCCAAGCAGCGTTTTCGAATGCTATTGGTTGAGTTTCTTTAACTATTTCGTATGGATCGAATCCTAAATTTGTGCAGATTTCTCTTGCTTGTTCAAATGACTCTATACCATATTTCTCCATAACAGGAGTGATTTCGTTAATTCTTCTTTCATAACTTTCAAATAATGCCATTTTAATATCCTCCTTCAATAATAAATCCTAGATTATTCGTGTCTTGGATCTACTGTTCTAACAGCTTCATCAAATCTTCCGTATTGGCTAGTAGCTTTTTCTAAAGCTTCGTTAGCTTCCATACCTTTTCCTATCATTTCCATCATCTTTCCAAGATGAACGAATTTATATCCTATGATTTGATTGTCAGCATCTAAAGCAACTTTAGTTACGTATCCTTCAGCCATTTCTAAGTATCTTGGACCTTTAGCTAAAGTTCCATACATAGTACCAACTTGTGATCTTAATCCTTTTCCTAAGTCTTCAAGACCAGCTCCTATTGGTAGTCCACCTTCTGAGAAAGCAGTTTGACTTCTTCCGTAAACTATTTGAAGGAATAATTCTCTCATTGCAGTGTTTATAGCATCACAAACTAAGTCTGTGTTTAAAGCTTCTAATATAGTTTTTCCTGGTAATATTTCTGAAGCCATAGCAGCTGAGTGAGTCATACCTGAACATCCTATTGTCTCAATTAAAGCTTCTTGAATTATACCGTCTTTAACATTTAAAGTTAATTTACAAGCTCCTTGTTGTGGTGCACACCAGCCCACACCATGAGTTAAACCTGAGATATCTTTAACTTCTTTAGCTTGCACCCATTTTCCTTCTGCAGGGATTGGTGCTGGACCATGATTAGGACCTTTAGCAATTACACACATTTCTTGAACTTCGCTTGAATACATCATATTCTATTTTCTCCTCCCTAAAAAATGAATTATAGCAACAATGTTTAATTTTATAATTATGTAGCTATAGAATTCTTTTAGTTATTATGGGATTATTTTAGTCCCAGTGGGTTACAACTTGAACCCCCTTATATATTCTAACAAATGAATTGAATTGTAACAATATATTTATTAAAATTTTTTTAAAAAAATCTAATAATTTTAAATTTTTCTTCAAATTCCATGTTTATATATATTATTTTTACTTTTAATTCCAAAATTTAATATATTTAAAATGCAAATTATAATTTTATAATTTAAAATAAAAAAACTATTGATTATTGGATAATTTTATGATAATATATTTATATCAAGCCGGAGTGGCGGAATGGCAGACGCAGCGGACTCAAAATCCGCCGACCATAAATCGTAGGGGTTCGAGTCCCCTCTCCGGCACCAAAAAAGACTTTAGATTTTTCTAAAGTCTTTTTTTATATTAAGCATGTGTAATTCTAGGCATCCACATAGGCTCCTTATCTAATTCAGCCCATATATACTTTAAAAGTAATTTCATCTTTAAATCTTTATAGTTTTCATCATCCCATAAATTATTTATTTCATTAGGATCTTTTTGTAAATCAAATAATTCACCATAAGTTTTTCCATAATATATAGTTATTTTATATCTATTATCCACAAAAGTTCTTAAATTCATAGTTTTATCTTCATGTCTATTTTCAACTATTATATGTTCTCTAACTTTTTTCTTTTCTCCACACCAAACTTCTTTTTGATTTATTCCAGTCATTTCTCTTGGAATTTCATGTTGCAAAAAACTTAATAATGTAGGTGCTAAATCTACTAGAGATTGTAGTGAAGTATTAATTTCACCTTTAGGTATTCTATTATCATACCTAACTATAAAGGGAACTTTAATCATATCTTCATAATGAAAAGGACCCTTTCTTATTAATCCATGTTGACCATAAAAGTGTCCATGATCTGAGGTAAATATTATTATTGTATTTTTCTCTAATCCTAACTGCTCTAATTTATCAAGAATTTTTCCTATATAACAATCCATCATACTAATCATTCCATAATAAATAGCTATATCCTTTTTAATATCCTCCTTCTTCTGTAAGTGTGAATGAAATCCATGTACTCCTAATCCTGAATTATTATACTTTGAAAAATCAGGTTCCTTTTCTTGAGTCATTTTAAAATGTGGTGGATTTTTTTCATGTTCTCCATTAATTGCCTGTGGTAAAGTTATATCATCTGGTGAATACATAGATGCCCATGGTTCTGGAACAAAATACTCAGGATGAGGATCAAAAAAAGAACTCCACAAAAAAAATGATTTTTCTTTTTTGCTATACTCTTCTAACTTTATATTAGTTTTTTCTGCAATCCAATTATTATAATGATATTCCTCTGGTATATTCCATTTTCCCCAATTTCTTTTACACTTCTCAAATCCATCTTTTTCATTAGCAATTCTTTCAATTCTTTTATAAATATTTTTATCCATATTTCCTGTAGGTGTTAAAAAATATTCTCTCCAATTTAAACATCCTTTTTTCTCTAACCATAAAGCATAATGTTGACCTATATGAGCTTCATTAGTATGATTTCTTGCAAGCTCATAATAATTAAATCCATAAAAAGGCTCTTTATACTTTTCCCAAAACTCCAAATCTTGTAATATTGGATAAGCTTCCAAAGAATGATATTCTTCTGTAGACTTTAATGGTTGAAAATGAGCCTTCCCTATTAATGCAGTTTCATAATTTTTATTTTTTAAGTATTTTGCTAAAGTTAATTCATTTTCAGGAAGCTTTGTCCCTAATGACCAAGCTCCATGTTGACTAGGATATTTTCCTGTTATTATAGATGCACGTGAAGGAGTACAGGTTGGATTAGTACAATAATATCTAGTAAAAATTGTTCCTTCATTACATAATCTATCTAAATTAGGTGTTTTTATTTCTTTATTAAATTTACCTATAGTATTCCAATGTTGCTGGTCACTTGTTATTAATAAAATATTAGGACTTTTATCCATAAATATTTTCAAGGTTACTATTAATTCTATAAATACGTTAATAAGTTATTTATAAATTCATTAACGTTAATTTATAAATTCTATAGTCCTTGTCTCCTTTCTATTAATTTTTTATATAATTTTAATATATTCTTTTATTCATATTACAAATTTTTAATATGAATAACTTTATAATAAATATCCTTAATAAAAAATAAGTGACTATTATTTTATTAATATAAAATCTTTAGTCACTTAATAATAAATTGTTTTATTTTCTAAAAAACATTGTAATCTTAAGTTTTTATATAATCTATTTATATATATTTTACCAACTTAAAATATTTTGTGTTGAAATAAATCTATATTGATTTATACATATTTGTTTGCAATGATCTGTTGTATTTTGGGAATAAAATAATCTTTCCTCTTCTAATTCTTCTATTTTATTAATCTCTCCATTTAAATAAGAGTTTAATCTATACAATGTACTATTAATTCTTTGATATACTCCACCTAATCTTATATCTAATACTTCAAATCCATGGCCCTTACACTCTTTATACCATAAAGTTCTAACGCTATTATGAAAAGCTGTTAACTCTTCTCTTAATTGTGGAAGTACATTTTCAATAATATTTTTTAATTCTATTTTATTATTTTCTTTATAGGCTTTTCTTATTCGTAATCCTAAATCTCCTTTTACCGATAAATAAGAAGCTAATTTAGAATATAAGGTAAATAATTCTTTATACTTAATTGTTTTATTAGCAGTAATCTCATATTTTTCTGCTAAATTACTATAGTAAGCTTTTAAATCTATACCTTCTATATGTTTATCAAAGGCACCTAATAAAATATCTCCATAGGTTAAATATTTAGATGGATTTAATCCTTCTATATTTGGAGTTTGCACCGTTGGAATTATGTCTAGTTTTTCTATTTCTAAAAAGTCATCCATAGTTAAGCCTGTTAAAAACTCACATCTTCTATTTAACCATTCATTATTTACTTCTTCACTATATCCATGTTCACCAAATAAAATTAATCCTAAAATAATTGTATTAATAGGTGTTTCAGAACCATCATCTCCCCAAGCTGTAGCGAAAACTTCTTTTATTCCTCTTATTTTGCATTGCTTTAATGCTAAGTTAGTAGTTATAAAAGTTTTTGAATAACTAGGAACATAACCAAGCCATCTCCAAATTCCACCTGCAAATATAGTTTTATTATTAAACTTTTCTCTAGCTTTTAATAATTTGCTATATTTTTCTTCTTCAATATTATAATAATCCCAATAAACTAATGAAACTTCCTTTGGAATATTATCCGTTATCTCTTTAGTAATAACAGAATCTATATCATAATATCCTCCATTGGGTGAACCTTCTCTAAAAAACATATCATCCCACATCATAGGATTAAAATCATATTTTTTTGTTATTTCACAAACTCTTTTTAAATGTTCTATCATTAATTTTTGATGGGATACATGTCCATGCTTTGTTAAGTATTCTCCTCTACCTAAATCAAAAGCTTCATCCATACCTATATGAATATTTTTACTTCTAAATACACTTCTTAAAGTACTTACCATACTTTCAATGAATTTGTAAGTATTTTTTTCTCCTACTAAAAGCACATCCTCTGTATCTTTAATATTTTTAGCATATTCCCACCTTAAAGTTTGTTT
This sequence comes from Clostridium tarantellae, assembly GCF_009295725.1. Classification (GTDB taxonomy): domain Bacteria; phylum Bacillota; class Clostridia; order Clostridiales; family Clostridiaceae; genus Sarcina; species Sarcina tarantellae. Next base: position 2,574 of record NZ_WHJC01000148.1, on the reverse strand, counting down.
TAAATGTGCTAATGTTTGTATACAAGGTACTACTTCAATACCTAATCTATATGCAAAATTATCTATTTCCTTTAATTCCTCTTTTGAATACTTTCCTCTTAAATAACCAAAATACTCATATCCATCTACCTCATAAGTATCCTCTGTATAAAGCATAACTCTATTATGTCCTAACAATGCCATGCTCACTATTAATTGTTTAACCTCTTCTACTTTATAGACAGCATTTCTTGAAGCATCAATCATAGCCCCCACTGAATTTATATATGTTTTTTCTTTCTTTTCAAAATTTGTTTTTCCCTCTTTATTAAATTGCATATATAAGCCTAAAGCCCTAAATAAATGATGTGTTTCCTTATACTTTATTTCACTAAACTGACCTTTATAAATTTCTAAGCAATACTCACACTCTTCATCTAACTTAGAAATTTTAACTTTCTCTCCATGGCTACATATATCTAAAGATATAACTCTATTTATCTCTTTTAGAGAACTTAATAACTCTTCAGTTAATCCCACTAAATTTACTTTCATTTATAATTCCCCCATATTATCTTAATTTATTTAATATTAATATTTAATTGTTTATTAATATTAAAGCTACTATTTATTTTTATTACTCCTTTATTATTAGTAAACTCTCCTAAAGTTTTAACCCAAAATGCTATACTACCACCAATTAAAGAAATCCACTTTGGTCCTATTAACTCAATATCCCCTTCTACTTCCACATTAATTGAACCAGTTACAAAAGGTAAGTTATTCCCCTCTTCATCAACAACTTTTACTACAACTCTTGTAGCATCAAATTCATTTCCTTTTAATTCCTTATCATCTATATTCACTTCTAAATCACTTATTATTGGATTTACACAGAATTTTTTTCTTATAACTTCTTCTCCATCTATATAACCAACAAATTCTGCACCTGTCCATTTAGCTCCCCATTCTCCACCATCTCCAGTAACTTTTATAGGTGGATACTTAAGATGTTTTAAATTTTCTTCTATTGTTTCTTCACTTCTTTTAAATTCTCCAACTATTTCATCATTAAACTTTAACTTTATTTCATCACAATTTGTACATACATATATAGGAAATACCTCTCCTCGATCTCTTTCTCCTCTACTCCAATAAGTTAACGGTTCTAAAACAGCTTCTTTTTTATTATCCTGCTGACTTTTATAAATACTAGCTGCCATTTTTGGGATTCTAAACATATCCATTACACCATGATAACAAATTCTATCTCCAGATCCAAAATCATAATGAGTATTGTAATCAAAAGCACACCATCCTATTGCTCCTAAATATTCTTTTGATTCTCTAGCTTTACTCATAACTCTGCCATGTCTTAAAGTATGTTCTACTAATCTTTCCTCTTGGTCAAACTTTTTAGTTGGATATATATGACCACAAAATTCTGTAACTAAATAAGGTACTTCTCTTTCTAATCCTGTAACTTGCTGTCTACTTCTTAAAACTGTTTCTTCTCCCCAGTGAATAAAATCATTCATTGTATATATATCTTCTAAAAATTGACTATTTTCAAGATATCTTATTCCACAGGTTTTTCTACTTTGATCTAAACTTCTAGCAAGATCATTAGTTTTAGTATAAAGTTCTTCATCATCCCATGACTCATTAATTCTTACTCCCCATGTTATTATAGCTGGATGATTATAATCTCTTAAAATCATTCCTTCTACATCTCTTAAAACCTGTTGTCTCCAATCTTCTCTACCACTTATAAATTGCCATCCTGGAATTTCTTCTAATACTAATAATCCTATTTCATCACACCTATTTAAGAAATATGGTGATTGTGGATAATGAGAGGTTCTAACTAAATTTAAAGCTAACTCCTCTTTTAATATATCTGCATCCTTTTCCTGTGATCTCTTAGGCATAGCATATCCCATATAAGGAAAAGATTGATGTCTATTAAGTCCAAATATTTTTACTTTTTCATCATTTATAAACAATCCATTATTTTTTATAATCACTTTTCTAAAGCCTAAAGAGATTACGTTTTCATCTAACAATAAACTTTCTTTATATAAAGCACAACTAGCTTCATATAAATTTGGAGTATCTATAGACCATAAATCTACTACTCCTATTTCAAAAGCCTCTAATTCATACCATTTTTTTCCCAAAGACACTTTAACAGCTATATTTTTTTCTTTATTATTTATGTTAAAATTTAACTTATACTTATCTTCCTTTAATTTATTATTAATTAATAACTTAGGGAAAACTTTAATTTTTCCTTGTCCATTATTTATATTTAGTACTTCATATTTATATAAAATATTTTCTATAAAACAATGATTTAATTCATAAAGACAAACATCTCTATAAATTCCTCCAAAGGTTAAATAGTCAATAACATTTCCAAAAGGAGGAATATCTTCTCTTTCTCTTGAATCAACTTCTACAAGAATTTCATTTTCTTCTTTAAAATCCACATAATTTGTTATTTCAATAAAATGTGGTATATATCCCCCTTTAAATTCACCTACTTTCTTTTCGTTTATAAACAAATTAAAAGCACACATTACGCCTTCAAAG
>NZ_WHJC01000147.1 GCF_009295725.1 Clostridium tarantellae | reverse complement strand
CTTTAAAGCATCTTTAAATAGTTTGCCATTGATTTTTAAATAAAAGTGAGTATTTTAAAAAAATTAATAAATACTCACTTTTATTTATATAAAAAAATAAAATATAATTTTTAATACTATATTAAACTTCTTCATTATAGCTAATGATTTATTAATACCTAAAGATTTTTTTTAATAATAATTTCTTATGATTTAAAACTATTTATCACCCTTGTATTTTCATCACTAAATTTATAGTTTAACATATTATATACTATAAAAATGTATTTAAAAGGAGATTTTATATATGCACGTATATACTTTAAATAATACTCCAAGTATACAAGATTCTAAAGAATACGATTTAGCTTTAGGAATTTTAGAGAATAATGCTATTATAGATTCATCTACTAATTTAGTATCTCATTTAGGTGGAGAATATGATGGTTCTGTAACTATTATAATAAATGTTGATGATAACGGAAAATATAATTTATTAGTACAATATTTAACTGCCGATTATGATAGGTTTTTATCTTTAGATGTTAATGAAGTTAATACTGGTACCATTTACACTTTTCCAATTACAGATGGTTGGTCAATTAATAATATAAAAACTGCTCTATTAAATGTTAATTTAACATCTGGTAGTAACACATTGAAATTTCATGGTAATGGAATTAATTTTGCTCCTGATTTAGGTAAAATATTTCTTTCAAAACCTACTATCATTAACTCAACTCTACTAAATGATTCATCAATGGTTTATGATATTTCTTTAGGAATTTTAAATAACGGTGCAACTTTAGACCCTTTAACAAACTTTGCTTCCTCACTTGGTGGAGTTTTAGATGGTTCTTCTACTATTACAGTAAATACTGTTGAGCAAGGATCCTATAATTTTTTAATTGAGTATTTATGTACAGATAATAATAATTTATCTGTAGATATTAATGAAGTTAATACTGGTACTATTTATTCATTATCTCCTACAAAAGATTTAACTTTAAACAATATAGAATATTTTATCATAACTACTTCTTTAAAAGCGGGAGTAAATAAAATAAAATTTCATGGAGATGGTATTAATCCAGCTCCTTTCTTGGGTAAAATAACTATATCACACTCCACCTCCCTTACTTCAATTACCGATACATCTTTATTAAATACTACATTAAAATATCCTAATATACCAACTTATAATTATAATGCTTTAGAAGGATTAATTGAAAATGAAGCAAGAATAGAAGATTTAAAAGATGGTAAAATTGTAGGTTGGCTAGGTGGTCCAAAGGATGGTTCCGTAACCATAGGAGTCACTGTATCTAATAGTGGTTTTTATAACCTGGGAATAAAATATGTGTCTGGTGAAAGTAGATCTTTTAAAATAACTATAAATGGTGAAACTATAGAAACTATTTATACTGCACCATCAACTAATAGTTGGACTATATCAGATGCAAAAACATTTACCCTTCCTATCAATTTAAAATCTGACAAAAATTCAATTAAATTTCATGGTGATGGTAAGAATTATTCTCCAAGTATTTCAAGTATGTCACTTATGGCTCCAACAACCTCTTCTATACCAATAATAAACATTTATAGAAAAACTAGTTTAGACCCTTGGTCTTCTATTGAAAGAAAATCATTTAATATAGCCTTTCATACTTTAGAACCTTTAGGTATAGAAATAATGCATCCTACAGACATTACCATTTTAATACAAGGAAAAAGTTTAAGAGGTACAGCGGATATTAATCTTCATGATGTGGATAATATGCATTATATTTCTAAAGTTAATATTAATGAATCTAAAAAAATTTTCATTCCTAGAAAAGGGGAATTATTTTTAAATGTTAATAATATCACTCATACTTTAAGTGATGGTGTTCCTTTTTCATTACAAATAATTCTTAGTATAGAAAATGATATTAACTATATGATTACTCCTACCTTTGATATTAGAGATAATAAAATTTTTAATAAAGCAATTACTGATGAAAATGAATATAAAAACTTACTCTTATCTAATTCTGAAAATGGAATGTTACTAATTTCAGAAAATGCCAGACTTTATTTTCCTAAATGTAAGCATATTCCAAAATCACTTTCTCCTTCTAAGGTATTGGCACTTCATGAACAAACTATTTTAGAGCATAATAAATTAGCTGGTCTTGATATTAATTCTATTAATCAAATAGATAGACCACGTAAAAACTTTGTATTAGTAAGTGCTAGAAATAAACAAGCTGGTTATATGTCTGCTGGTGGAACTATGCTAGATACTCATCCAACTAATTCTGGTGGCTATTTTAGTGCTGGTTGGGGCATTTTCCATGAATATGGGCATTTATATGAGCAAGGATGGAGCCATATAGATATATGGAATAATTTATATTCTGCTAATATGTCTGAAAAAACTACAGGATTTACTTGGCTTTGGGGTAATGATAGAAAAGATTATGAAAATAAAAATATACAAGTTTTTTATGAAGATTATTTAATAAATGAAAAATTTACAGAAAGAGGCTTTGGCTTTGGTACTGGATTATATTTCTTTATATCTTTACAAGATTTCTTTGGTAAAAAATTCATAGGAGATATGACTGCATACTATAGAAATAATTCTATTTGGCTTGGCAAAGAAAATTATGTTGTACACGCTATATCAAAACTTTATGGTATGAATGCTATACCTTATATGGAGATGTATGGTTATTATCAATATGCTAATGAAGTAGTTAATTTCGTTATAGATAATAGTACTTCTTCTTTAATGGTTATTCCTAACAATGAAACTTTTTCTAAATACTCTTCTATATCGCTACCTCCAACAGTTAAACCTATTTATGCTGGTTCCAATAAAACTTTAGAAGGAATAGGTAATCCAAATGCTGAAATTAAATTAACTGTAAATAATAAAACTTATACTGCTAATTGTAATGATAAAAGTAAATTTTCTATTAAAATTGGTGAATTTATAGATGAAAATAGTGTTCTAAAAATTTCATCTACTGAATCTAATAAAACCATAAGTGTAGCTAAAACTATCTTAGTAAAGACTTTATTATCAGATAATTTATTTAGTTTTTATGGGTTAGGTGATTATTTAATAGCTACTATAGGCTTTAATGTTACTACAAAAACATTAATAGTTAAAGCTACTGGCTCAGGCTCTCATTCTTATTTTGGTAATAGTATATACTTTGGTGCAACTTTATATGATAATACGGGAAAAGAAATAGCTACTTCTTCTGTAACTGGTAATGAAAATGCACGAGAATTTGCAAAAATCTTCAATGAAAAATCATTTGAATATGGTTATTATATAAAACTTACTCATGCTGAGCCATCTAGGTTGAGCTTAAGTGGTAACGTTATAAATCCTCCTTCTTCAAGTTCTCCTTTAAAATTTGGAAATATAAATCTATCAAAAGTTACTTTTTATATAAGAAATAACGGTATAGAATATAAATTTGTTTAATTTTTAAAATAGTTATTCATTATATATTAAATAAAAAATTATTCCTTAATTCATTAACTCATTATATAATTGTATTTTCATCACTAATTTTGTAATTTAACGTATTATATACTATAAAAATGTATTTAAAAGGAGAATTTATATATGAAAGTAAAACAAGATAAATATATTTTGACTAAATCTCCAACTATACAAATATTAAAAACTGGAGAAGATATTAAATTAGATTTAAAACTTTCTTTAAATACTAAATTTGATAATATTGGAGCAGTTGTTTCTGGAACCGTTGTGGATGCTTATAATACTCCTATTAAAGGAGCCATAGTAAAATTAATGGACGCTAATTTACAACCCTTATATTATACAGAAACTGATGTTTTAGGTAAGTACTCCATAGATGATATATCTTTAAGTAGTAGTTATAATATGGTAGCTACTTCCACTGGTAAATTATTAACTCCTACTACTAACTTTACTTTATCTAGTGGTGAAACTAAATTTATGAACTTTACTTTGTATGATGATCCTAATGCTTTGTTAGGTGCTATAAATGGTTCTATATTAGATTCATCTAGTAATCCAATTTTTGGCGCAGTTGTTTTCTTGTATAATTTAACAACCAATACCCCCAAATTAGAAGCCATAACTTATACTGATTCTTTAGGAGGTTTTATTCTTAGCGAGGTTTTACCAGGTAAATATGAAATTATTATTTCCGCTCTTGGCTATAATTCATTTAAACTATATTCTGTAGTAGAACATGGAAAAATTTCTAATATTTCTAAAAATCTTTCTAAATCTTCTATCACTTCTACAGGAATAATATCTGGTATTATAAGTAATGATTCTAATATGCCTATAGCTGAAGCTGATGTTATTCTTTATGAAGTAACTGATAATAAAAATTTAACTCCTATAGCCTATACCACTACTAATAGATCAGGAGTTTATACTTTTATAAACGTTCCTATTGGAAGTTATCTTATAAAATCAACTCAATCTGAAGTTGTTGATGTTAATTCTACACTTTCAACTTCCACATTGCCTAACAATATTACATCTACACTTTCAACTTCCACATTATCTTCTAATGAATATAATTTAGCTTTAGGAATTCTTGAAAATAATGCTATTATAGATGCAACTACTAATTTAGTGTCTCATTTAGGTGGAGAAGAAGATGGTTCTGCCACTATTGTAATAACTGTTGCTAATGACGGTGAATATAAATTATTAATTGAATATTTAACTGCTGATTATGATAGATTTTTATCTTTAGATGTCAATGAAATTAATACTGGTACTATTTACACCTTTCCAATTACAGATGCTTGGTCCATTAATAGTATAAAAACTGGTGTATTAAATGTTAATTTAACTTCTGGTAGTAACACTTTAAAATTTCATGGAAATGGAACTAATTATGCTCCAGATTTAGGAAAAATACTTTTATCAGAGATTACTAGTGTTAAATCAACTGTACCAAATGAGTCAATAATGAATTATGATCTTTCTTTGGGAACTTTAAACAATGGAGCAACTTTAGATCCTTTAACAAACTTTGTATCTTATCTTGGTGGTTCATTAGACGGTTCTTCTACTATTACAGTAAATATTGCTGAACAAGGAAATTATAATTTGTTAATTGAATATTTATGTACAGCTAATAATACTACTTTATCTATAGATGTTAATGAAATTAATACAGGTACAATTTATTCATTATCTCCTACAAAAGATTTAACTTTAAACAGTGTAGAATTTTTTATGATAAATACTTCTTTAAAAGCTGGAATAAACAAAATAAAATTTTATGGAGATGGTAATAATGACGCTCCTTATTTAGGAAAAATAACCATATCGCAAGCTACCACTATTACATCTACCTCTAAAATTGAACCAATATTTATTAAAGCAATTTCAGGCAAACTAGAAAATGGAGCAAGAATAGAATATGTAAACGATGATAAAGTCGTTGGATTGTTAGGTGGTCCAAGAGATGGTTCAGTAACTCTTACAGTAAATATTGAAGAAAAAGGATTCTATTTCTTAACTTTTAAATACATTTCTGGTGAAAGTAGACCTTTAAAAATAGATGTTAATAGAATAAGTACTGATGCTATTTATAATGTACCAAAAACTAATGGATGGTCTATATCAAGTGCAAAAACTTTAACTTTGTTGCCAATATTTTTAAACTCAGGTTCAAATACAATTAAATTTCATGGCGATGGTACTAATTTTGCTCCTATCATACTTGAATTATCTATTCTTAAATTATCTATTAATTCTTCTAATTCTTCCTCAAGTGGTACTTCTCAAAATTATTCTGATAATGAAACTTATAATGCTTTAGATGGATTCCTTGAAAATGAAGCAATAATAGAAGATTTAAAAGACGGCAAAATTGTTGGATGGTTAGGTGGTCCAAAAGATGGTTCTGTCACATTAAAAGTTAACGTAGATAATGATGAAATTTATAACGTAACAATAAAATATGTTTCTGGAGAAAAAAGACCCTTTAAATTAGCTATAAATGGTAAAGATACAAAAGTTATTTATTCCGTAACACCAACTAATAGTTGGACTATATCAGATGCAAAAACTTTAAATTTACCAATAGCATTAAATTCAGGTGAAAATACAATTAAATTTCATGGCGATGGTATTAATTATGCTCCTAGTATAATTGAATTATCCATTAGTTCATCTTCAAGTAATGCTGAAATAAAATATCCTGAACTACCCACTTATAATTATAATGCTTTAGAAGGATTAATTGAAAATGAAGCAAGAATAGAAAATTTAAAAGATGGTAAAGTTGTTGGATGGTTAGGTGGTCCAAAAGATGGTTCTGTAACCATAGGAATTAATGTATCTAATGTTGGTTCTTATAACCTTGGAATAAAATATGTGTCTGGTGAAAATAGACCTTTTAAAATAACTATAAATGGTGAACCTATAGAAACTATTTATACTGTACCATCAACTAATGGTTGGACTATATCAGATGCAAAAGTATTTACCCTTCCTATCAATTTAAAATCCGAAAAAAATTTCATTAAATTCCATGGTGATAATGAAAACTATGCTCCTAGTATTTTAAGTTTAATTCTAGATATTCCAACAAACTCTTCTGTACCAATTATAAACATTTATAGAAAAACTAGCTTAAGCCCTTGGTCCTCTATTGAACGTAAAAAATTTAATATAGCATTTCATACTTTAGAACCTTTAGGAATAGAAATAATGTATCCTACTGATATTACTATTTTAATTAAAGGATCAGACATTAAAGGAGCTGGAGATATTAATCTTCACGATGTAGATAATATTCATTATATTTCCTCAATTCCAGTTAATGAATCTAAAAAAATTTCTATTCCAAGAAAAGGGGAACTATTTTTAAATGTTGCTAAAATCGAAAGTACTTTAAATGATTCTACTCCATTCTCTTTTCAAATAATTTTAAATATAGAAAATGATATTAACTATATTATTACACCTACTTTTGATATTAGAAACAATAAAATTTTTAATAAAACAATTACGGACGAAACTGAATTTAATAAATTATTATTATCTAATGATGAAAATGGAATGTTAGCAATTTCAGAAAACGTTAGACTTTATTTTCCTAAATGCAAGTACATTCCTAAACCAATATCTCCTTCTAAGGTATTAGCACTTCATGAACAAACTATTTCAGAGCATAATAAATTAGCTGGTCTTGATAAAAATGCTACAAATCAATTAGATAGACCAAGAGAAAACTTTGTTTTAGTAGGCGCTAGAAATAGACAAGTTGGCTATATGTCTGCTGGTGGAACTATGCTAGATACTCATCCAACTAATTCTGGTGGCTATTTTAGTGCTGGTTGGGGTATTTTCCATGAATATGGTCATTTATATGAGCAAGGATGGAGCCATATAGATATATGGAATAATTTATATTCTGCTAATATGTCTGAAAAAACTACAGGATTTACTTGGCTATGGGGTAATGACAGAAAAGGTTATGAAAACAAAAATATAGAAGCTTTTTATAAAGATTATTTAATAGATGGAAAATTTATAGAGAGAGGTTTTGGTTTTGGTACTGGATTATATTTCTTTATATCTTTACAAGATTTCTTTGGTAAAAAATTCATAGGAGATATGACTGCATACTATAGAAATAATTCTATTTGGCTTGGTAAAGAAAATTATGTTGTACACGCTATAACAAAACTTTATGGAATTAATGCTATACCTTATATGGAGATATATGGTTATTACCACTATGATAATGAAGTAGTTAATTTTGTTATAGATAATAGTAATTCCTCTTTAATTATAATTCCTAATAATGGAAATTTTTCCAAATACTCTTCTATATCTCTTCCTCCAACAGTTAAATCTATTTATGCAGGTTCCAATAAAACTTTAGAAGGAATAAGTAACCCAAAGGCTCAAATTAAATTAACTGTAAATAATAAAACTTATACTGCTAATTGTAATGATAAAAGTAAATTTTCTATTAATATTAATGAATTTATAGATGAAAATAGTACTTTAAAAATATCATCTACTGAACCTAATAAAACCATAAGTGTAGCTAAAACTATCTTAGTAAAAACTTTATTATCAGATAATTTATTTAATTTTTACGGTTTAGGAGATTATTTAATAGCTACTATAGGCTTTAATGTTACTACAAAAACATTAATAGTTAAAGCTACTGGCTCAGGCTCTCATTCTTATTTTGGTAATAGTGTATACTTTAGTGCATCCTTATATGATAATACAGGAAAAGAAATCGCTAAATCATCTGTAACTGGTAATGAAAATGCACGAGAATTTGCAAAAATCTTCAATGAAAAATCATTTGAATATGGTTATTATATCAAACTTACCCATGCTGAACCAGGTCGATTAAGCTTAAATGGTAATGTTATAAATCCTCCTAGTTCAAATTCTCCTTTAAAATTTGGGAATATAAATCTATCAAAAGTTACTTTTTATATAAGAAATACTGGTATAGAATATAAATTTGTTTAATTTTTAAAATAGTTATTCATTATATAT
>NZ_WHJC01000146.1 GCF_009295725.1 Clostridium tarantellae | reverse complement strand
CTATGATGTCTTATCCTATATAAATTTAGAGAAGAGTTAATGTTCTTATTATATAAATAAAATGATAAAATTATTATATAAGTGGTGTCATAAAGGGGGAATTTATTTGAGGATTAATTTTACTAAAAAACAATATGAAACTTTATTGGAAATGTGTTTATTAGGTGCATATATTATAGAAGAATCAACATTAGAAGTAGATGATAATTATAATGAATTTTTAAAATATATATTAGAATTTAATGATAATTTAAGGACAAATGAGAAGGTTTTTAATAATTTTAATAATTTAGCTAGTATATTAATTAATAATATGGATTTTAAAGAAGAATTTTTAGCAAAATATAATGAAAGAACTTTTTGGAAAGAATTATCTAGTAGATTAGCAGCAAGAGATGCCTTGGAAGAAATTGGGGAGGAGTTAAAGGTTGAAGATTATAATAAATATTTAAAAATAAAAAATAAATATGAGAAAAAGTATGAGGAACAATTTAATATAGATAAATATAATAATATAAAATTACCTTATTAATATTTAATTTATTAAGGAATAATAATATAATAAAAAAGATAATTATTCTATAATTTTAGAAAGAAGGTGAATTATTGCTTATAAAATAATAAATTAATTTTATAGGTAGATTAATATATGATACCGTATTTGAAAGAGTTTAATGAAAAAAAAATAAAAGAATATAAAAAATATATAAAAAAATCAGTTAGCAATAACATATCAATAGAATATGGAAATAAGAAAGGTTTAGAAGGATATCTTTATAATTATGAGGAAGAGTTAGAAGAAACTCCAATAGAATTAATAGAAAATGAAAAAATTTGGATGAAGATTTCACCAAATGAAATACAAGGATGCTTTGAGAGTATAGAGAGAGCTAATGGCAAAGTAGGAGTAGTAGGATTAGGATTAGGTTATTTTGTACAAGAAGTTTTAAAAAAAGATTTAGTAAAAGAGATTATAGTATATGAAATTAATAAAGATATTATTCAGCTTTATAAAAATAATTTTGGAGAAAATAAAAAATTAAGAATTATAAATAAAGATGCATTTGAAGTAGATAGTGAAGATTTTGATTTCTTTTTTGTAGATATATATCAATATAATTTAAGTTTAGATGTAGTAAAACATTATAAGAAATTTAAAACTTTACATAAAATAAAAGAGTATAGTTTTTGGGGAATGGAGCATTTTATATTAAGCTGTCCTACACATGAAATTGCTTGGGTGTATATACCAGAAGAATGGATGGAGATGTGTAAAGATTTGTTTGAAAGATTTGATCAGAGTGAATATATAAAATATTTTACTCCTATAGAAAAAGGATTAGCTTTAAAAGTTTTAAAAGAATTTTCAAAGATTTTATAAAAAAACGCTATGTGGTTATTTTTAACAATCACATAGCGTTTTTTTTATGAAAAATACAATAAAAGTGTAAAAAAATTAAAAGATGTATATGTATGTAAAAGTTTTAATCATTGACTTTAATAAATCATATGATATAATGAAAACATAAATGAAACAATGTTTCATAATACGAAACGATATAGTAGGAGGAATATTAATGGATATAAGATATGCAAATCATCCACAAGATTCAAAAAAATATGATACTACAGAGTTAAGAAAACATTATCTTAAGGAAGAAATATTTTTAACAGATGAAATAAATTTAACATATAGTCATGTAGATAGAATAATATTTGGTGGAGCAATGCCTGTAGATGGTGTTTTAGAATTAAAAGCAGGAAAAGAAATGGGTGTTGAATTTTTTTTACAAAGAAGAGAAATGGGGATTATCAATATTGGAGAAGCGGGAACTATTAGTTTAGATGGTGAAGAATATGAAATGAATAAACATGATGGAATATATATTGGAATGGGAACTAAAGAAGTTATATTCAAATCTAAAGATGGAAAAAATCCAGCTAAATTTTATATTAACTCAGTTCCAGCACATCATACATATCCAACAGTAAAAATTAATATAAAGGATGCAAATCCAGTACATTTAGGAGATAATGCAAACTTGAATAAAAGAACTATATATCAATTTGTTCATCCTAATGTATGTAAGAGTTGTCAATTGTTAATGGGGATGACAATTTTAGAACCAAATAATGTATGGAATACAATGCCATGTCATACTCATGAAAGAAGAATGGAAGTTTATTTCTACTTTAATATGGCTGATGATACAAGAGTTATTCATTTAATGGGTGAGCCACATGAAACTAGACATTTATTTGTTAAAAATGAACAAGCTATAATATCACCAAGTTGGTCAATTCATTCAGGGGTTGGAACAAGTAACTATACATTTATTTGGGGAATGTGTGGAGAAAATCAAACTTTTAATGATATGGATGCAATAAATATGGATGATTTAAGATAATAATATATAAACTATATTATAAATTAAAATTCATATTGTATTTAGGTAATGATAAGTATTTAATATAGGTTATTTTTTATTACTACTTTTAATTTTTACGTGTTGTAAAAAAGTAATAATAGAAGTTTATATAATACTTATCATATACCTTATCAAAATGAATTGTATAAAGATTAAAGAATTAAGGAGTAACTCTTAATAATAAGAACAAGTATGTAAAATAAATTATTAATTATAATTTTAAAGTAAATATAAACTTTAAATTTATTTTTTTAAATTACAATTGTCTAAATATTAAGAAAATACAGAAAATACGGAAGGTATATTAGTTTAGGAGGAGAAAAAATGAATAATTTAAGAGGTTTTTCAATGGATTTTTTTTCATTAAAAGGAAAGGTAGCTATGGTAACTGGAGGTAATACAGGACTAGGACAAGGGTATGCTGTTGCTTTAGCAAAGGCTGGTGCTGATTTAATAATTCCAACTTATGATAGAAATTGGGATAAAACAAGAGAATTAATTAAAGAAACAGGAAGAAAAGTGTTCTTTATACAAGCTGATTTAACTAAGACTGAAGATAGGGATAGAATAGTAGAGGAAGCTATAGCTGAGTTTAGAAAGATAGACATATTAGTAAATAATGCTGGTACTATAAGAAGGGCTCCACTTCTTGAGTACAAAGATGAAGATTGGCAAGCGGTTATGGATATAAACTTAAATGCTGTATATTACTTAAGTCAGAAAGTTGCAAATATAATGGTAGCAAATGGAGGAGGAAAAATAATAAATATTGCTTCAATGCTTTCATTCCAAGGTGGTAAATTTGTTCCTCCATATACTGCAAGTAAACATGCTGTAGCTGGTTTAACTAAAGCATTTGCTAACGAATTAGCTTGTAAAAATATACAGGTTAATGCTATTGCACCAGGATATATTGAAACTGCTAATACTGCACCAATAAGAGCGGATGAAAAAAGAAATGCTGAAATACTATCTAGAATTCCAGCAGGAAGATGGGGAACACCAGCTGATTTAATGGGAGTTGTTGTATTTTTAGCAAGTAAGGCATCAGATTATATGGATGGACACATATTAGCAATAGATGGTGGATGGTTAGTAAGATAATAGCAAATAATTAATTAGTTTTATTGCATTTTAAAGTTATTAAGGTAAAAGGTGAAGAGATATGATAAAAAAATTAGAAACATTAAAGAGAATTATTGATGTTGGGGTTGTTGCTGTAGTAAGATGCAATAATAAAGAACAAGCAATAAAAACATCAGAAGCATGTATAAAAGGTGGAATACCAGCTATAGAAGTTACATTTACTGTTCCTAATGCCCATTTAGTATTACAAAATTTAAGAGAAAATTTTTCAAAGGAAGAATTAATAATTGGAGCAGGCACAGTATTAGATAGTGAAACAGCAAGAATTGCAATATTACATGGAGCTGAGTATATAGTAAGTCCAGGATTCGATTTAAAAACCGCTAAATTATGTAATAGATATGGAGTTCCATATATGGCAGGCTGTATGACTATTACAGAGGTTATAACAGCATTAGAAAGTGGAGTAGATATTATTAAATTATTCCCAGGATCTAATTTTTCACCAAGTATAGTAAAAGATATAAAAGCACCATTACCACAAACACCTATAATGCCAACAGGAGGAGTATCTTTAGACAATGTTCAACAATGGATTGAAAATGGTTGTGTAGCAGTAGGTATAGGAAGTGCTTTAAACAAGCCAGCTGATAATGGAGATTATGATAAGGTTAGTGAGTTAGCAGCTCAATTTGTTCAAGCTGTTAAAGTAGCTAGAAAATAGGGTGAAGTTTATGAGAAATAGGTTTGTGTCTTTTGGAGAGATAATGGGAAGATTATCACCTCCTAATAATGAAAGAATAGTTCAAGCTAATAGTTTTAATATTAATTATGGTGGAGCGGAAGCAAACACTAGTGTTATGTTAAGTAATTTAGGAATAGAAACATGTTTTTTCACAGCAGTTCCTAATAATTTAGTAGGTGAAGCGGCTGTAAATTATTTAAATAGATATAAAATTAATACAAAAAACATAGTGAAATCAGGAGAAAGATTAGGCCTATATTATCTTGAATGTGGAAATTCTATAAGAAGTTCTAGAGTTATATATGATAGAAAAAATTCTGCTGTAACTGAGTGTGAAGTAGAAAAATATGATTTTGAAAGTATATTTGAAGGAGCAGAATGGTTTCATTTTACAGGAATTACAGCGGCATTAGGTAAAAATTGTGTAAAGGTATTAAAGAAAGCTATAGAAGTAGCAAAAAGTAAAGGCATAAAAATAAGTATTGATTTAAATTATAGAAAACAATTGTGGAGTTATGATGAATTTAAAAGAGTAGTTATGCCTTTATTAAAAGATGTTGATTTATGTATAGGATGGATAGACTTAAATCAAACAGGTGATTTTAAAATGCTAAATGCAGCTAAAGATAATTTAGATGATGAATATTTTAAAAGTGTTTTTTCTAAGATGTGTAACCAATTTAACATTAAATACATAGCTACTACATTAAGAGAAACCTTTAGTTCTTCAGAAAATGCTTTAACAGGTATTATTTATAAAGATGGTAAAATAGTTAAAAGTAAGAGGTATAATTTTGGTATTATAGATAGAGTTGGAGCTGGAGATGCATTTGCAGCAGGACTTATATATAAATTGTTAGAAGATGATAATATTAAAGATACTGTAGAATTTGCAACAGCTGCTTCAGCAATAAAGCATACTATATTAGGTGATAGCAATATAGTAAGTAAAGATGAAATCATGGATTTAATAGGAAACAGCTCAGTAGGAGAAGTGAAGAGATAACATGAAGAATAATATCAAAGAAATTATTAACATTAATGTTTTAAAATTAGGTGATTTAAATAAAAAAAATTTTACTGAAAATTATTTAAAGTTTTTTAGAACTAGAAATGATGTAAATTTATATTTTAATGGAATAAAAGAATTAAAATATATAGTTAATTATTGCAAAAAAAATTTTATCAATGATATAAATGAAGTTATAAGAATTGCAAATGATTTAGTTAATAATACTTTTAAATTTGAATGGAAATGGGACATGGAAAGAACTTTTGTACCAGTTACATTTAGAGAAGAAATTATTTGGGATAAGACTCCTACAGATGATGAAGAATGGATGTTTATGATAAATAGGCATAGATTCTGGATAACATTAGGTCAAGCATATGCTTTAACAGAAGATGAAAAATATGCTAAAACTTTTTGCGAACAAATAGAACATTGGATTGATAATGTTCCATTAAAAATAGGTACAGATAGAAGCACTTGGAGAACTATTGATTCAGGAATAAGATGTGAAAATTGGATTAAAGCTTATATGTATTTTAAAGATAGTAAATATTTTACTGATAAACTTTTAGAAAAATTTATTCTTTCGTTAGAGGAACATGCAAAATTTTTATACGATAAATTTAGTGATGCATCTAGATTAAGTAATTGGGGTGTATTAGAGAATCATGGACTACTAATCGTATGTTTATTCATACCAGAACTAAAAAATAGAGATAAATACTTAAAAGCTGCTATAGAAAGATTAACTGAACAGATAGAATTTCAGGTTATGGATGATGGAATGCAATGGGAGCAATCTCCTATGTATTTAAATGAAGTATTACACTGTTATTTAGATTCCATCATTATAGCAAATAAGAATAATTTGTCATTACCTAAAATTATAATAGAGAAAACTAAAAAACTAGCTTATAGTGATTTATATATGGCAAAACCAAATCATTGTCAAGTTTGTCAAAGTGATAGTGATGATACTGATTTAAGAGATATTTTAACTAAAGCAGCATATATTTTTAAAGATAGTGAATTAAAATTTGGTGCATATTCTTTAATAGATTTTGAAAGTATATGGGATTTGGGATTTGATTCAATAGAACAATACAAGAAAATTCAGGCTAGTAAGCCTAAATACACATCGTATGCTTTTAATGATAGTGGAAACTATTATATGAGATCTGGATGGAAAGAAAAAGATAATTATATGTATTTTCATTGTGGAACGTTAGGGAGTGGACATGGTCATGCTGATTTATTACATATTAGTATTTTTGGCAATGGAGAGGACTACCTAATAGATCCAGGGAGATACACTTATATAGAAGGTAATGAATATAGAGAATATTTTAAAAGTTGTATTGCACATAATACAATTTTAATAGATAATATTGAATTTACTGTTTTAAATGGTTCATGGGGATATAAAAAAGCAGCTATGCCTATAAAATATCCTTTTATATGTAAAGACAATATAGATTATATAGAAGGAGCTCATTTAGGTTATATGGATTTAGAGAAGGGAGGAGTATTTACTAATAGAAAAATCATATATATAAAGCCTAGTATATGGATAGTTGTTGATGAATTCTATGGAAAAGGAATTCATAATTATAAACAATATTATCATTTTTCTAATAATAATATTGCTTTAGAGAATAATTCTACTTTGTGTATTGGTAAAAATGGTTATATGAGAATGTACCATTTAGATTATGTAAATAGAACCTTAAAAACTACTCCTATATCATATCACTATAATTTATTAGAAGAAGCTACTACATTGATTTGTAGTATAGATAATGAAGATTTTACATCTATAACAACAATTATAGATGTACGGTGTTTAAATGAGCATTCTAATTTGAAAGTAGAAAAATTGGAAGTTAAAAATTGTTCTGGAAGAGTTCTTGAAAAATGGGAAGCAGAAGGAATAAAGATAATTGACAGAGAAAATGAATATATTTTATTAATATGTCATAATGATGTTTTTAAAGGAAAAAAACTATTGAATGTGGATGGATATAATTTGTATGGGAAAATAGTTTTAGTGACTAAGACACCAAAAGGTATACAGAAAGAAGTTATTAAATATTAATTAGAGAAAAGCTGTTAAATGAAACTTTTAATTAAACAGCTTTATTTCTATTTAAGGAATTATAAGAAAAGTTTAATAGATTTAAATTTTAGTATTAGAAAAATATTATAAAAAGTAAAATGCATGATTTTAAAATCATGCATTTTACTTTTTACATACACTTCAAAATAGTTGTTATTTGTGAAGAAATAGTATCTAAAAGTGGCTTTAATTTTAAAAGATCGTTCTTAGTACTATAAATGCTTAATCCGGATACACTCATAGCAGCTACTATACGATTATTATTACCCAATATTGGAACGGAGATGCAAATTACACCATCATCATATTCCATATTGTCAAAAGCATAACCATTTAGTCTAGCATAATGGATTTCTTTAATAACTTCATCAATATTTTTTGGCGTTGTAAGAGTAAATGATTTAAATTCCTGATTTTTTAATATTTCTTTTATTTTTTCGTCCGTATATTGAGAAAGAAGAAGTCTACCAGCGGCAGTACAATAAGCTGGAGCAGTTTTCCCAATTTTAGAAGACATAATAAAACTTTTTTTAGATTTTTCTGGTTCAATTTTATCAATGTATACTATGTTATTAAGATTTTCATCTAAAGTTGAAAGATGTACGGTTTCATCTACTTCATTTGAAAATTTTTGAATATAATCATGGGATACTTTTATTAAATCTAAATTACGAGTTAAGCAATTAGATAAATAAAGAACTTTATAGCCTAGCATGTATTGTTCTGAATCTTCACTTTGATGAACAAAATTTTTACTTTTTAAGGTTGATATTAATCTATGAACCGTAGCTTTACTTAACCCTAAGTCTTTAGATATCTGAGTTATACCATAACCTTTAGGATGTTCAGCAAGAGTTTCAAGTATATTTAAAGCTCTTTCTACAGACTGAACTAAATTTTTATCAGACATTAACTTTCCTCCTATTTTTATATCTTAAATAAATAGTGCTTCTTTTAAGATACACCAAATTATAAATTTTTAAAAGTTAAAAATTTATAATAACATTAATTTCACATAAAAATGTAGAAAAAATAACATAATTTTAATATATGTATAGGAAAATATAGAAATTAGCACAAAATATAGATGAAAAATTAGAAATAATGAAAAAAACAATATTTTTAAGTAATTGACTTAATGTAATCCTTTGTATATAATTAAAATATAAAATGAAACAATGTTTCAGATTACGAAACAAAAATTATTTTATTCAACATAAAAT
>NZ_WHJC01000145.1 GCF_009295725.1 Clostridium tarantellae | reverse complement strand
AAGAATTAATTTATGGCAAGTTGCTTAAAACAATACAACTTGATAAAAATATAACTACGCTTGAAGATGTTATTAATCATCTTAATAACGATTCTTTAGCTAGTTAAATTTATTGTAAAGTGGTGTTATAGTTTGTAACATATAAAATTTATATATATAAGTTGTAAAACTAAAGATTTAATTTACATAAGTTTAAAATATACCTTATTTTAAAAAACATATACTTTTTATTTAAACAAAATCTGCTTAGCAGACCGCCTTCAGCACTTTAATTAAAGTTATCCACAGATTCTCAAAATTATAATTTCCTAAAGAATAATAATATTTAAAACCCTTGTAAATACAAGGGTTTTAAATTCTAATTCCACTTATTCATTATATTATCCCACATCATTTTACCTGATTTAGCCAAAGTAATTGTTCCATAAACAGAATTAGGTATTTTACTTGACATTACTGTACATATAAAGTTACCTTTTGATGTATGAATTAAGGCTGTATCATTTTCTACTCCTTGCTTATCTCCTGTTTTGCTAGAAATATCATATTTTAAATTATCAGGTATATATAAAGCTAATTTATTTTTTATTTGTTGTCTCTCTAATATATCAATAAGCATTTGTGAATTTTCTTTATTTAAAAAAGATCCGTTATATAAGTTCTTCCAAATTAAACATAAGTCATAAGATGAAGTATAATTTTCTAATTTATCATGATAATTTCTTTCATCTGCTGTCTTTCTATTAAGTTCTGTATTTTTAAGACCTAATTCTTTTATAATAATATTTATTTTTTCCATACTAACCATATCTATTATCTTATTTGCAGCCGTATTATCACTTTGAATTAACATAGCTACTAATAATTCAAATACAGTATATTCTCTCTCACCAAACTCATGTATAATACCAGTACCAAAAACTTTATCCTTACTTTCTATTTTTACTTTATCTAAGAAATCTAATTTTTTCTCTTCAACTTCTTTAATAAGAGCTACAGCTATAGGTAATTTCATGCACCCTGCCGAAATCATTTTAACGTTTTCATTATAACCGTAAGTATAGCCACTTGCTAAGTCTTCAAAGAAAAAACTATAAATTCCAACTCTGCTCTCTAAATATTTCTTTATTTCCTTCATAATACCCACCAGCCTTCTTTTATTTGTATGCTCTGTTAATATTTTCCTTATATAAATTTTATCATAATTTTTAAAAATTTTGAAGTATTTATTTATGTAAATTTTCTTGCTTTTTTTGAATTTATAATTTATTATCTAAATTATTTTACTCATAAAATAATTTTTTATTCCAGTTAATGCTTATTATCAAAGTATATTTTAAACTTAATAATTCTTTTATAGAATCTATATTAATATTAAGTATATTTTATTAATGGAGGGGCAATAGGTATCCTGTTACTAAAAAGTTATAAATACTTAAATATATTATGCTATACTTAGCAAGCTAATAAATTGTTTTATAGCATATTTAAAGTGAATAACAAAGGAGAAAATACTATGAAAAATAAAACCCTTCATATGTTTTTATTAGTTAGTATATTTATTATTCTTATACTTTCTGGAATAAATCCATATGATAGATTTACATGGTTTTTAGAAATTTTGCCTGTAATTATAGGAGGGATAATTCTTATAATAACTTATCCTAAATTTAAATTTTCTAATTTTATATATATTTTTATATGGATACATGCACTTATTTTAATAATTGGAGGACATTATACCTATGCAGAAATGCCAGCTTTTAACTGGATTAAACATACATTTAACCTAAGTAGAAATTATTATGATAGATTAGGTCATTTAGCTCAGGGCTTTATACCTGCACTTATTATAAGAGAATTTTTAATAAAAAAGCATATTTTAAACAACAAAAATTTTTAAAACTTTATTGTAGTATGTATATGCTTATCTATTAGTGCAGCTTACGAACTTATTGAATTTATGGTTGCTATATTAACTGGTGAAGCTGCTGAATCATTTTTAGGACTACAAGGCGATATTTGGGACACACAATGGGATATGCTCTTTGCATTAATAGGTTCTATATTAGCTTTATTTTTAATAAAAGAATCTAATACTATTAAATTAATAAAAGATTAAGCATTATTTTATATTTAAAAATTAAAATAAAGTTTCTACTAAATATATACATATAATATGTAATATTTTGTATAAACTTTATTTTAAATAAATACTCTCTTTCAAAAGATTATAAAATTATTATTTTTAATTTAATATATTAATCTGCAAAACTTATACCTATGCTTTTAGCAGTTTTAACCATTTCTCCCTTTGGATCAACACACTTAGTTTGTCCTATAACATTTTCCAAACTTTCATACCCTATTGAAATTCCTTTTAAACAAACCATATTTCCAAATAATCCTTTATCAGCTAAATCACAAGCACTTACCCCATATCTTGTTGAAAGTATTCTATCATAAGTAGAAGTATTTCCACCTCTTTGGATATGACCAAGTACAGTGCTTCTCACTTCATGATTTTTTATTAATTTCTCTAAATCATCAGCTAATTTATTCGCTATTCCACCTAATCTTATTGGATCTGGACTATCTTCTACTATCTTAGATACTACAACCTCACCATCTTTTGGTTTAGCACCTTCAGCAACAACTATTATAGTGAATTGCTTTCCTGCCTCTTCTCTTTCTCTTATTTTTTCAACAATTTTATTTATATCATAAGGAATTTCTGGCAATAATATTACATCTGCTGAACCTGCTATACCAGATTCAAGCGCAATCCAGCCTGCACCTCTTCCCATAACTTCTAATAACATTACTCTATGATGTGATTCTGCAGTTGTATGAAGTCTATCTAAAGCTTCTGTAGCTATTTCAGTAGCAGTATTAAATCCAAAAGTAACATCAGTAGCCAATAAATCATTATCTATTGTTTTTGGTACTCCTATAACATTAACTCCTTTTCTTGCAAAATCTCTTGCTGATGTTAATGTTCCATCTCCACCTATTACAATTAAAACATCTACTGCTGCTTTTTTTAAGTTTTCTACTCCAACATCTGATACATCCTTTTTAACCATTTCACCATTTTCTTCAACTAAATAATCAAAAAGGTTATCCTTATTAGAACTATGTAGTATAGTTCCACCCCTATGAAGTATACCTGAAACTGTATCTAAAGTTAATGGTATATAATCATTATTATATAAGCCTCTATATCCAAATTTATAGCCAATAACTTCATATCCATATTGTAAAATAGCAGTTCTTGTTACAGCTCTTATTACCGCATTAAGTCCTGGACAGTCTCCTCCTCCAGTTAGTAAAGCAATTTTTTTGATTGGTTGTGTCATCATAAATTCCCCCTCATACAAAATTATTACCCTGTAAATTTTTACTATATAATAGTTAGAATATTTACTATTATATTTACCAACTACAGCTTAATGATATCGTATACTTAAAATTCAATAAATATTCTTACAATTCAATGATAACATATTTTTTTTACAATTAAAAGAATATTTTCATAATATTGTAATTTTAGTAAAAATATTGAATAAAGTAAAAGATACATGTGTTTTTTTTACCTAACATGTATCTTTTCTTATCTTATTGTATTACTTTTGTAAATATTAAAATTGCTAATACAATTCCTGCTACAACTCTATAAACAGCAAAAATTCTCATTGGCTTTTTCTTTAAGTAATTTATGAACTTTTCAATTACAAGTAACGATACTACAAATGCTACTATAAATCCTAAAGCTAAAGATATCCAATAAGTAGCCGTCATTTGAGAATATCCTTCAAATTTATATAAATCTAAAGCTGATGCTCCTACCATGGCTGGAATAGCTAAAAAGAAAGAAAATTCTGCTGCCACCGTAGTACTAAGACCTGAAATCCAACCACCCATTATTGTAGAAGCACTTCTTGACATACCAGGCCACATAGAAATACATTGAAATACTCCTACCATTAGTGATTGTCCATAATTCATTTTATCTATATCTTTAGTTATTTTTGCATGCTTAGATTTAATTTTTTTTCTAAACATATTTTCTACAATAATTAAAAGAATACCTCCAACAATAAAACCTATGGCTACTGTTTTTGTTGAAAATAAATATTTTTTTATTTCTGAATGAAATAATAATCCTAAAACCATAGCAGGTATTGTTCCTATTATTACATTAATACCAAATCTAAAACCTGTTTCATACTTTTTTTTGTCTTGTTTGCTAGAAAATATGTAAGCAAAGAAATCTATAACTGATGTACTTATTTTTTTCCAATAAAGAACAACAACAGCTAATATTGCACCTAACTGTATTACTACTTCAAACATATCTTTAAACTCTTTAGCAAATCCAGAACTAGTTCCAAAATGAATTAAATCTCCTACTAAAATCATATGACCAGTAGATGATACAGGTACAAATTCTGTAAGACCCTCTACTATAGCAATAATTATTGCCTTAAAAATAAATATAAAATCCAATCCCATACTTTCACTCACTTTCATTTTTTTGTGTTACTTCAATAATTATAAAAGCAATATAATATTTTGTCTACTCTATTAATATGAAGCTTTTCCTTTAAATAGAAAGCGTACATCAAATTTCTAAGATGTACGCTTTTTACATATTATTAACCTTTTATAGTATTTAATATTTCATCTTCCACTTCTTTAACACTTGGCACATAACTTTTTAATAAACTCATAGTACCTATTAATTCATATTTTCCTAAAGTTGCTGGTATAAATATACTATCACCTTTATTAATAATTAATTCTCCATCACTATATTTTATAATTCCATTACCTTCAACACATGTAAATATGTAGAATCTTTCTTCATTACTTTCTTCCATACAGTTATTTAAAATATCATACTTTTCTAATGAAAAATAATCACATAATGATAGATATGTTTTATTATAACCATCACATTCCTTCATTAATCCTTTTGATTTATCTCCTTTTAAAGAAAAATCTATAACATCTAAAGCTTTTTCAACATGAATTTCTCTTCCTCTATTGTAGTCATATACTCTATAAGTAGTATCACTATTTTGTTGTATCTCAGCAATAATAACTCCTTCACCTATAGCATGTACTAATCCACTCTTAACAAAGAATGTATCACCTTTTTTTACTGAAACCTTATTTAAATATTCATCAAATTCTCCAGTTTCAATTGCTTTTATAAATTGTTCTTTTGTACAATTTTTAGTTCCAACAACTAAATTAGCTCCTTCAAAAGCTTCTACCACATACCATATTTCAGTTTTTCCAAATTCATTCTCAACTCTCATACCATATTCATCATTTGGATGAACTTGGACTGATAATTTTTCTTTAGCATTTATTAATTTAACTAAAAGTGGAAATTTTTCTATTGAAATCTTAGTTCCCACTAAATTTGTTCCTAACATATTTATGAGTTCATCTAACTTTATTCCTTTATATTCTCCATTTTCAACTACACTCATTCCATTTGGATGACAAGCAACATCCCATGTTTCACCTATATTTCCATCAGGCATATTTTCTCTGAAAAGTTCAAAGTCTCTTCCTCCCCATACCTTGTCATAATATAAATTTTCAAATCTAATTGGATACATAATAATTCCTCCCTAATATTAAAATAATAGTCTTTAAAAATATTATAATAATCTTTAATAATATCTTCATATAGTACAATTTCTAGTAAAACAGTAAAAACTCTTATTTAAATTTATTCTTAAACAATAAAATAAGCATTATTAATTAAAACCTAATGAGATATAATAATAATTTTTAAAGTATTTATTAACATAATAATACGCTATGGTTCTATGGTCAAATTTTAATTTATAACTTATACTTTATTGGTAAAACTTATACTTTATGATATACTATAATGGTTTAAAAATTAATGGTTGTTTAAATTAATTTTTATTGTATATAATTTATTATAACTATTACATAAGGTGGTGTCTAAAATATATATTAACTCTTTTTTTAGTATTATTTTTTCAAAAGCAACTCAATTTGTTTCTAAAACATTTTTAAAAGGAGGAAGTAATTTTCCTGGAAAAATTGCTTTAAAATTTGATAAAAATATTTTAAAGAAGGTTGCTTCAAATTATACTGTTATATTAGTTACGGGAACAAATGGTAAAACTACTACTACTTCAATGATACATAATGTATTAAAAACTAACGGATTAGAGGTTATAACTAATGCAACAGGAGCAAATATGCTTCCTGGTATAATAAGTACATTTATTCAAAATTATAAATTTTTTGATAAAAAACATAAATATGCAGTTATTGAAGTTGATGAAGCAAATTTAAAATTTATAACTGAACATATAAATCCTGAAATAATAACTATAACTAATTTATTTAGAGATCAACTAGATAGATATGGTGAGGTTTATACAACTTTAGAAAAAATTCTAGAAGGAGTTTATAAAGTTCCTAAAACAAAACTTTTATTAAATGGTGATGAATCTTTATTAGGCAATTTAGATGTAAAAAACCCTGTTATTTACTATGGATTTGATGTTACCCCTAATAAAAATAAGTCTATAGATATTAATGCTGATGCAAAGTTTTGTAAATTTTGTAAAACTCCATATTCTTATGACTTTATTACCTATAATCATTTAGGTAAATTTTATTGTAAAAGTTGTGGATTTAAAAGAAATGAACTTAAATATAGAGTAGATAACATACTAGAACTTACTCCTGAAGGTTCAAAAGTTAAATTTAATGATGGAGTATTTACTATAACTCAGCCAGGAACTTATAATATTTATAATGCTCTTTGTGCATATTCCATAGCAAAGGATTTAAATATAAGTGATGAAATAATTGAAAGTTCTTTTGTTAGTCAAACATCAAGTTTTGGTAGACAAGAAACAATAAAAATAAACAATAAAGATATTAAAATAATATTAGTTAAAAATCCTGCTGGATATAATCAAGCATTAGATACACTACTTTTAAATTCTGAAAGTTTCTCCGCAGCTTTTTTATTAAATGATAATTATGCTGATGGTAGAGATGTATCTTGGATATGGGATGTAGATTTTGAAAAGCTTAAATCAATGGATATAAAAGAAATATTTATATCAGGTATAAGATGTTATGATATGGCTGTAAGATTAAAAGTAAGTGGTTTAGATCCAAATAAATTTATAATAGAAGAAAATTATGAATCTTTAACAAAGGAAATAGAAAATTCTAGCGAAAATAAAGTTTATATATTAGCAACTTATACAGCCATGATTAACTATAGAAAATATCTTCACGCTAAAGGTTATATAGAGAAATTATGGTAATGTTTTAAAGGAGAACAAAAATGGAACTTAATATATGTCACCTTTATCCTGATTTATTAAATGTATATGGGGATATGGGAAATATTTTAGTAATTAAACATAGAGCAGAATTAAGAGGAATAAAAGTTAACTTATTAAATGTATCCTTAGGAGATAAATTTGAAAAAGATAACTATGACATAGTGTTTTTTGGTGGTGGTCAAGATTATGAACAATCTATCGTTTCTGAAGATTTAATAAATATAAAAAGATTTTCTCTTCAACAATATATTGAAGATGAAAAAGTTTTATTAGCTATTTGCGGTGGTTATCAATTACTAGGTAAATATTATACTACACCTACTGGTGAAAAACTTAAGGGATTAGGTATCCTTGATATCTACACTGAAGGTGGCGATACTAGATTCATAGGAAATACTGTAATTTATAATGAAAATTTTAATGAAACTTATGTAGGGTTTGAAAATCACTCTGGAAGAACTCATATTGGAGATTTAAAACCATTAGGAAAATGTATTCATGGTTATGGTAATAATGGTTCTAGTGGCTATGAAGGTTGTATCTATAAGAATACTTATTGTACTTATTTTCACGGTTCCTTACTTTCTAAAAATCCCGAATTAGCAGATAGATTATTAAAGGTAGCTTTAGAAAAAAAATATGGTGATATTTCTTTAGAAAAACTTGATGATACTTTAGAACTTAAAGCTAAAGAACATATAATTAATACTTTAAATAAAAAATAATTTTTAAAAGGAAATCATAATTTTATGATTTCCTTTTATTTAATTTACCATCGTCTTTTCCTTCCTTTATTATTTTTTCTCTTAAATAATAGAGATAAAAAAAAGAAAAGAATAATAGAAGCTACTATACATAATATTAATATCATTATATCTTTAGTACTTATACCTATACCTGAAAAAAAACTTTGCACTTTATTATTTAATTCTCTTATTCCCCAAACTCCTAAACTAATCACTATACCAGTAGAAGCTGCTAATATTCCTGATTTAAATCTTTTTAAAAAACAAATAATTCCAATTATTGCAAAAGTAAATATTATACAAGCAAATCTCCACTCTACAGAATCCACATTAACTCTCCTTTAAAATAATACTTATACATTTTACTTTTTAAATATATTATTTATTACACTTGAAAATATTATATTTCATATTTTACATACTTTAATATGTATTTCCTCTTTATTTGTAATTTACATAGTTTTTTAATATACTTTAATTTTTAAGAGCTTTTATATTTCAAATAATATTTTCAATGAATTTTCCACTACACATATTAAAATAAATATTCGTATTAAGTTATTTAAAAATTACTGAAATAATAAATATAAACAT
>NZ_WHJC01000144.1 GCF_009295725.1 Clostridium tarantellae | reverse complement strand
GTTTTTGGTAATTATATTAAAACAAAGGTTACCGGCTATTTTCACGTCTAAATTTTTGGTAATTTATAAACTTTTTTCTAATTAAAATTTGTCAATGGTATTTGAATCCAAAGATTAAACACTAGTGATTTTTTCTATTTTTTTTATATAATTTTTCATATCATTATTTTTCAAATAATAATCTATATCTTTTAACTGTACCCATTTTCCATCACAAAATCCACTTTCTTTTTTAAGTATAATTATATCATTTTCTTCAATATTAAATAAATAACACTTATGAAAATCTAACTCTTTCTTTTTATTTTCTTTAAATTCGTTTATATTTTTTATTAATACGCACTCTTTTGATGTTAACTTTATACCTATTATTTCTTGAATTTCTTTGCAGATTATATCAATATTTACTTCTTTTAAATTTAAAATTTTACTAGGAATTGTCCATTTATCCCCTTTCTTTAAAATTAACACATATTTATTATTAGATATAATAATACTACTAAATAAAATTTTTATCACCTCATAATAAATTATTAATACTCCAAAATTATACATTTAAAATTTAAATTTTTATTATTATCTTATACTTTTTTATTTAATATTGTGTATACTCTTTATTAGTATTTATTAAATACTAAAAAAATAAAGTTATATGAAAGCTTTTTAACAAAAACTCCCATATAACTTGTTTTTAATTTTATTGCTCTAAAATTTTTCCACTAATATAATTTATTTCAAATTCATCAATTATATTATCTCCATTTAGATCATACTCTGATTTTTCTTGTCCATAGTACTTTGCTGCTAATGACAAATCTCCTATATCAACTTTACCATCTTTATTTATGTCAGCTGATATTTCTAATTCCACTAACTGATCTATAGCATCTTGAAGCATTGTAGCTGCACTATCTACCTCATATTGTGTTGACTTTTCATTCATATATACTTTCTTTGCATAATTTAAAGCATCATTTAAAATTTTCAAAGTTTCTTCAGTATAATTTCCTGACAGCAACTCAGTAGTAATATTAATTTTTTCTTCTAATTTTTCTTTAGATATTTTATCTTCATTTTTTATAAAGTTTATTTCATAAATTGTTGAAGAACCATCTTCTGCAGTAACAATTATTTTTGATTTTCCTATTTTATATGTTGCTGGTACTACTGTTACAGATGCATTTTCTTCTGCTTTAGCAGTTATTTTTGGAAAATCATTATCATTTAAAATAACTTCATACTCTAAAGTTTCTGGATTAAAATTAGATATTAAATTACCATTTAATTTTATTTCACTAGCTTTATTATTAGTATTTTTTATAACATCATTTTTATAAACTTGCAATTCAGTTATTCCTAGTGATTTTCCATTTTCAGCATTCATAACTAATCTTAATTCTGAAGTTTTAACTTTATCAAATTTATAAACTCTAGTGTTGTTAAATTCTCCATTTTCTAAAGATTGTCCAGTAACATTTTTCCATTCTCCATTTTGCTTATACTGTACTTTAGCTGATTTTGGTAAAGCTATTCCATGATCAGTAAAATAGTTAACAGTCATTTCATCAACATAATATTCTTGGGGACCACTTCTTCCAAATTCTACGGAAACCCATCCATCTTTATCTGGATTTGACTTCCAATTAGTCCATCTATCATGTGGCGAATCATCAAAAGAAATTATATCATTATTTATATGAGATAATCTATCATTTGATGATGTAGATATTGGTGGCTCATTAGAATAAGATGCTGCTGTCCTTGGATAATCATACCCATTTTGAAATCTTGATATATTTAATCCTTTTTCAAAATCTTCTGATACTCTTACTGTTGCAGTGGCTTTTAAATTAGATCCTTCAACATTTCCTTGCAAAGTATATTCTCCAGTTTTTGAAAGTTTTCTTTTCGATAATTTTTCCCACGAAACTGGAAGTTGCACTTCTGCTCCATCACTATAATAAACAGTAACTTCTCCTGGTAAAATTGGTTCTTCTCCAACTAAAGTAACAGTAGATATATTTTGTATTGCTATTTCACCTTTTACCTCTACATTAGCTACTGCTTTTATTGATGTTCCTTCTACCTTTCCATATACTTTAAAACTACCTACTTTTTTATAATCTTCAGGATTTATATCATCCCAAATAACAGTTTTCTCTTTAGATAATCCTACATTATAATTAGCTGTAATAGTTTTAGGTAATACTGGAAGCACTCCTTTGCCAGTAATAATATTTTCCTCATTTAAAGATAATATTATTTTTTCAACATTTGATGGTGTTGATGATATATTTAATTTATTTGAAGTTACAGTTCTATCTTTATAAGTTACATTAATATAAATTTCTGCTTCTCCACCACCAACTATAGCTAATTGACCATTTCTAATTTCAACTACAGATTTGTCAGACGTAATAAATTCTATAGTTGCATCATTATTATTAATTAACTCTCCATTAACTAAATATGCTTTTATATCTAAATCTATTAGATCATCTTCCTTAACATTTGTATCAGGCACTGATATAACAGCTTCATTTAAATATGGATCTTCTTCAATAAATTTAATTGTATAAACTTGTTCATTTTTTCCACTTTCAGATGTAACAGTTATTGTAGCTTCACCTGGCAAACTTGTTGGAGGAATTATTGTCTCTACTCCATTATTAACTGTTGAAACTTTTATTTCTGGAATTTTTGCTCCATATGGCATTTTTATTTCATACTCAGTTTTATCTGGTGAAAAATCTTCTAACACTTCACCATTTATTAAAATTTCTGATAATTTTGCATCATCATTTTCAGTTATTAATTCTCCAAAAATTTCAATTTCCGTTAAAGCCAACGATTTTCCTGATGTTGGAGTCATATTAACTCTTATTTTATTTGTTGTTACAGTATCAAAAGTTATCTCATGTTTAGTATTATTAACTGGAACTGCCGGAGTCATTTCCATATTAGATACTGGTATCCAATTTTGTCCATCAAAATATTCAATAACTAAACTTGTTGGTGCTTCACATCCAGAATCTGAATATATATATAAATTCATATTATCAAAAGTCTGATTTTCTTTCCACTCTATGCCAGCCCAATCATTTGAAGTTGCAGGCCAATTTGTCCATCTATTTTTAGGACTATTATTAAATGATATAATTCCATCATTTAAATGTGATGTTGAATCTCCAGAACCTGTTTGTGATGCAATTCCTATTCCTTTAGTAGGTGCTGATGAAAGTGCAATATTAGTTCTTGTAGTTTCATTAGTAACTCTTATTCTTGATTCTGCCTTATAATTTGCTGTTCCTTCAACTATTCCTTCAACTATATAAGTTCCTACCTCTGCATATTTACTTGGATCTATCTCTTCCCAAACTACAGAACTACTTTTTTCTTTACCATCACTATAAATCATATAAGCTTCTTGTGGTAATATTGGAACTTCTCCAACTTTTGTTACTGTGGAATATGGTTTTACTCCTATTATATCTCTTATAGTAATTATAGCTTCTGCTTTTATGGATGTTCCCTCAACTGTTCCCTTAACTTTAACTACTCCTATTTTATCAAAATCATCTTCATTTATAGTATCCCATGTTACAGATACCATTTTTGAATTGCTATTTCCATAAGTAGCTTCCACTTCTGTTGGTAAATTAAGCTTTTCTCCTTTTGTTAAATTTATTAATATTGGTTCTATACCAACTATTTTATTATTATTTTCTTCTGAAGGATTAATCTTATAAACTGTGGTTAAATCAGAGTCTAATCCTTTTGATTTTGCCTCCACTGTAACTGTTCCTTCAGTTTCATCTGCTTGTACAATAAGTAAAGCCTTTCCACTAAAAGCTTTTCTTTTGTCATCTTTAAATCGTTCTACACTAGCTGCATTACCATTATCAACGCCAACAATTTCTCCACCAGTTACTTTAAATTCTATAAGATTATCTGCATCAGGTACCATTATTCCGTTTTCATCTACTACATCAACCTCTATAAAAGATAATGATTTACCATCAGCCTCTATTACTTTTTTTTCTGGTGTCATTTTTATTGCTGCTGCTTCTCCTGCTGTTGTTATTTCATCCTCTGCAACAATAACACCATCTTTCTTAGCTACAGCCTTTATTGTTCCCTTTTGAAATGGAATATCCCACTCTAAATGTAGTTTTCCATCTGATGTTTCAAGATAATTTTTACCATAATTAGTAGTTTTATTTTCAAAACTTCTTTCTCCTAAAGATTCTCCATTTAAAAATAATTCCACAGTATCTACATTTGAATATGCCCAAACTTTAATATTTTCTCCTTCTTTCCAATTCCAATGTGGTAAAAGATGTAACATTGGTTCCTCTGTCCATTGGCTTTGGTAAAAATAAAATGCATCTTTTTCAAATCCTGCTGTATCTATAGCTCCAAAATATGAACTTTTTGCTGGGAAAGAATTGTAAAAAGGAGTTGGTTCTCCAATATAATCAAATCCTGTCCATATAAACTGACCTGCACTAAATTGTCTATCTCTATCTCTTTTTGTAGAATCCTCCATAGATCTTCCCCATCCAACTACTGAATTATCATAAGATGAGGTTTGTAAATTATCATAATCACTAATATTAGGGATATTTGGATCTAAATATACACCTCTTGATCTTACTGCAGAAGATATTTCTGAACCATACATTTTTCTTTCTGGATTATCTGCATGATGTACATCATATACATTTTCACTATAATTATATCCTACTATATCAACAGCTTCCATAACTTGGTCTCTATATGTGTGATAGTTTGGTACATCATCTTCTTTATTTCCTCTATATTTATCCTCTCCTATAGTTGTAGGTCTCGTTGGATCTATTTCTTTTATCCATTTAACTAGATTTTTTGCTATAGTTACGCCTTTAGCATTATTTGTATCATAAATTTCATTCCCTATAGACCACATTATTATAGATGGACTATTTTTACCTCTATCAACCATAGCTTGTATATCTCTTTTAGCATATTGATTGAAAAATCTTCCGTAATCATAAGTTTTCTTTGATTGCTCCCAACAATCAAAAGCCTCATCTATAAGAAGTATTCCTTCTCTTTCACATATTTTTATAAATTCATTTGATGCTGGATTATGAGTAATTCTTATTGCATTAACTCCCATATCTTTTAACATCAATATTTGCCTTTCAACAGCATCATAGTTAACAGCCGAACCTAATGCACCTAGATCATGATGCATACACACTCCATTAAGCTTCATATTTTCACCATTTAATGAAAATCCCTTATCTTCATCAAATTCAAAATACCTAAAACCAAAAGGTGTTTCGTAAGTATCTACAATATTTCCATCCATCTCAACTTCAGTAATAACTTTATACATATTTCCGTTATATACACCCCAAAGTGTTGGATTTTGCACAGTTAAATTATGATTAATATTATTAATACCTACTGATAAAACTTCATTAGTTTCATACTCTGAAACTAATTCTCCCCTTGGTGAAAAAATTTTAGATTTTATATTAACTGTTTTTTCTATGTTTTTAGTATTATTTATTTCTGTTTTTACATTAACATTTACTCCATTACCAATTTTTAAATCTTCTTCTAATGTTGGTGTTGTTACAAATGTACCATATCTGTCTACATGTATTGGATCTGTAACTGTCAAATAAACATTTCTATAAATACCACTACCAGAATACCATCTACTACTAGGCTGTCTATTAACTACTTTTACAGCTATTATATTTTCTTCTCCATTAAATTTAAGATTATCTTCAATGTTAAAACTAAAAGGAGTATATCCATTTTGATATTCTCCAACCTTTGTACCGTTTACATAAATTTCACTTTCCATGTAAACTCCATCAAAATCTATGGAGATTTCCTTTCCTTTCATTGAATCTTCTAAAGTAAATGTTTTTCTATACCATGCAGTTCCTCCATCTAGCCATCCGCCTTCATGAGTTGCCACTGAATTAGGATTAAAATCTAATTCTATACTCCAATCATGAGGTAAATCCAATGTTCTCCATGAAGAATCATCAAAATTATTAGATTCTGCACCATTCACATTGCCTAAATTAAATTTCCAATCTTGTGTAAAATCAATTTTTCTAGAATCATTTTTAATAAGTTCAGTTTTTAATTTAGTAATGGTTTTTTCCATATTTTTAGCAGACTCTGTAGCTAAAACTGATGTAACAGAAAAATTGGTTATTAATGAAGCTGTCATTATTAAAGCTAAAACTTTTTTCAAATTATTCACATCCCCTTCCTTTTTAAATGTTTACAGTATAATTTTTACATATTTTGCTTATATTTTCAACAAGTTTTTATATTTAATTTTTATTTTCAATCTTTTCAAACTCTTAATATGTAAAAATTTAATACTAATTTCATAATTTAAATAAAGTATTTAAATTAAGCACTTAAATATTTAAATAAAAATTTTAATATTTAAGTGCTTTTAATTTTTTATAAAATATACAATTTTAAAATTAATTTATATGCAAATAATCTATAGTAAAATCTCCTATATCTGGACAATCACTATCTAAATTTGCTGAGAAAGTAATGGTATTTATTCCTTTATTAAAGTTAACATTAACTTTAATTATTCCTTGATTAGATGATTCAATTGGATAAACCCTTTTTTCAATATGAACTCCATTTATACTGATTTGTAATACTTTCAAAGCTTCCGTTTTTTTAGAATTTATATAATTTATCACTATAGTATATTCCCCGTTTTTAGGAATGTAAGCTATCATTGTAACATAGGATGGTGGATTACCTGAGACTAAATTAGTTACATATCCTGAGAAAATTTCTTTATTTATAATAGCTTTACCACCTAATACTCCCATGGTAACATTATAAGTTATTGGAAATAACACCTCTGCACTTTCATTCCCTTCTTTAAGATAATAAAGTGTAAATGCTCCTAAATCTGGTGCTTTATTATTACCATCACCATAAAATTTTATTTTGTTATTACCTGATTTAAGATTAATTTTGCTACTTAAAGTGGATAATAAAGTATTTGCTATAACATAATTTGTATCTAATTCTACATCATTTATTTCTAATTTCAAATTTTTTATAAATGAATCAGTATTTCTTACTGTTAATATAAAATGGTATAATCCATTAATTGGAACATCAATAGTTAAAATAGAACTTCCTCCTTTAACACCTCCTAAATTAATTACAAAATTGGATAAATCAAGTTTTGCACCATTATTCAACTTTCCATGAGAAACTGTATACATTAATGGCTCAAAATTAAGAACATTAACTGATGCTGGTATTATTGTTTGTGTTGTTATAGGCAAACTTAAAATTACTTCTCCTAAACTTGGACCATAGTTTATTCCATCTCCATGAAACTTAATAGTATTAATTCCATTATTTAAATTTACTGCCACAGTAAAGGTTTTAACATTTTCTATAGTCCATCCATCAGTTGGTGTTGGAGTATAAACTGATCCTGTATTTACTCCATTTATATCTATCTTTAAGTTTCTATTAGATTCTGCTCCTATATACTGTACTACTAAATTATACTTTCCTCCATTTTCCACATTTACAGTTAAAGTAGTTGCACCATCACTTGGTCCTCCTATCCATCCTGCCACATTTACTCCTCCAGCATCCTCTATTAAAGCTCCATTAGAAAGTACTCCATCTATTGCATTATATTTATAAATTGCTTTACTTTCTATTGTATTTGGTATAGTTATAGAAGTTGTAGAAATTAATCTTAATGTTACTTGTCCTAAACTTGGTCCATAATTTGTTCCATCTCCATGA
This sequence comes from Clostridium tarantellae, assembly GCF_009295725.1. Lineage (GTDB taxonomy): Bacteria > Bacillota > Clostridia > Clostridiales > Clostridiaceae > Sarcina > Sarcina tarantellae. Next base: position 998 of record NZ_WHJC01000144.1, on the reverse strand, counting down.
AATTTAATAGTATTAGACCCACTATCTAAATTTACTGTTATAGAAAATATTTTAGAATTTCCTATAGTCCATCCATCAGTTGGTGTTGGAGTATAAACTAAACCTGTACTTGTTCCATTTATATCTATCTTTAAGTTTCTATTAGCATCTGCTCCTATATACTGTACTGCTAAATTATAACTACCAGCACTTTCTACATTTACAGTTAAGGTAGTTGCACCATCACTTGGTCCTCCTATCCATCCTACCACGTTAACTCCTCCGGCATCCTCTATTAAAGCTCCATTAGAAAGTATTCCATCTACTGTATTAAAATTATACTTTGATGATATTTCTATTAAAGTAAATACACCTAAATCTGGTGCATAGTTTATTCCATCTCCATAAAATTTTAGTTTGTTTAATCCTGATTGTAAAGTTATTGGTAAATTAAATGATCCTGAATAATCTCCTGTAATATTATATATTGTTCCTGTATTAATTCCATTAACATCTATTTTTAGTGGTCTATTATTATTTCTATAATTTATAATTAAATTATATACTCCATCATTAGATACATTTACTGCAATAGTTGAAGCTCCATTTGTTGGCCCACCTATATAAGTTGCTAAGTTTGCTATCTCATCTATTCTTGCTCCATTTTCTAATAATCCATTAACAACATTATAATTATAAGTTTTCATAATTGTTTCAATTGTAGATATTAAAGTTAAAGTTACTTCTCCAAGACTTGGACCATAGTTTATTCCATCTCCATGGAACTTAATAGTGTTTGTTCCACTATTTAAATTTACTGCCACAGTAAAGGTCTTAGCATCTCCTATGGACCATCCATTAGTTGGTGTTGGAGTGTAAACTTCTCCTGTGCTTGTTCCATTTATATCTATCTTTAAGTTTCTATTAGCATCTACCCCTATATACTTCACTGCTAAATTATAATTCCCTGCAGCTGCTACATTTACAGTTAAGGTAGTTGCACCATCACTTGGTCCTCC
>NZ_WHJC01000143.1 GCF_009295725.1 Clostridium tarantellae | reverse complement strand
AACATTTATGTTTAACTCCTTGTGTGTTTTTTTTGTGTGAGAACTTAATTATAACAGGGTTTTATCATAAATGTTTTTTTATTTTATTATGCTGTAAAATTATTCAAGCATTTTTGCACTATTATAGCATATAAATTATAAATGGTGAAGAATGGAATAATACTATCAATTTAAAATTAGACAGACTAGTATAAATATTTTATAGTATAATTGTAGATAGTTAATTATAATATTATTTCATGATATTATAAAATAAATAATAATAAGGTGATTATAGTGTTTAGTAAAGAAAGTATTCCATTTGCACCAAGTTTAATAGAATCTATGAGATCTTTAGGATATTCATTTGAAGCTGCTATAGCAGATTTAATAGATAATAGTATTAGTGCAAATGCCAATAAAATTGATATACGATTATCAGATGATATTGAACCATATATGATAATTTTTGATAATGGGCATGGAATGACAAGCTGTCAAATAGAAGATGCTATGAGATATGGAAGTAAAAATCCATTAGATATTAGAGAAAAAAATGATTTGGGAAGATTTGGTTTAGGGTTGAAATCAGCATCGCTATCTCATTGTAGAAAATTAGTAGTAATAAGTAAAAAAAACAATGAAACACATGGATATTCATGGGATTTGGACTATGTAATAGAACAAGGTGCGTGGATGTTAATTGGATACAATGAAGAGGAATTAAAAGAATTTCCTGAGGTTGACATGCTAAATAATGTTGAATCTGGAACATATATATTACTACAAAAATTTGATAGAATTCAAGAGTCAACGAATAACCTACAAAAGACATTAAATAGGCATATGGATACAACAATTGATCATATAGCTTTAGTTTTTCATAGATTTCTAGAAAAAGAGATAGATATATATGTAAATAGTAGAAAGGTAGAAGGAAGAGATCCATTTTTAATAACCAATAAAGCAACTCAAAGAAAGCGAGAGCAAAATTTGAATATATCAGGAGCAACAATAAGTGTTAAGCCATATATACTTCCACATGTATCTAAATTAAAGAAAAGTGATTTAGATAAGATTGGCGGTAAAGATAGATTGAAAAGTGAACAAGGATTTTACATATATAGAAATAGACGGTTGATTATATGGGGAACTTGGTTTAGATTAGAAAGAAAAGATGAGTTAAGCAAATTAGCACGTGTTCAGGTTGATATACCAAATGACTTAGATTATATGTGGAATATAGATATAAAGAAAAGCTCAGCTAACCTACCAGATTTAATAAAAAAGAATTTATATAATTGTGTTTATGAGGCGGTGTTAAATAGTGAGTCAGTACATAGCTATAGAGGAAGAAAAGTTAATGGTAACGAGTTTGATTATGTGTGGGAAAGAATTGAAAATAGGGGAGCATTTGAGTATAAAATCAATAGAAAACTTCCACAAATTAAGCTGTTAGAAGCGACATTAAATAAAGAACAAATAAATTCTCTTGATGATTTATTAAATCAATTAGAAGAAACATTGCCAGTTGCAACATTATATATAGATGCAGCAAAAGGAAACATAAATGAAAAGTGCAAATCAAAAAAAACAGAAGAATTGTTTGAAGAAGTAATGGAACAAATAGAGTTTGCAAAATCAAATAATTTTGACTATAAGAAGATAGCGGAATCTTTTTTAAAAACCGAGCCATATTGTATGAATGATGAATTGAAGTTATTAGTGAAGGAGAAAGTTGAGAATGAATAATATAACAAAGCAGTTTCATGATGTTATTTTGCAAATGGTGGTTAGTAAAAATGCTAATAATGAAAATGAAATAGATACAATAATTAGTGAATTTAGTAGGTTACCTATGTTTAATAGCAATTTAACTAAAGATGATATTAAAGAGGTAAGAAAAGAAATTTTGTCAGAAAGATCAATAAAGCTTAATTTAGGAACCTTAATTGAAGGATATGTTAAGCATGAAAAATGGTTTTTAAACAGGAAAGCTGACTTAGAAATGAGATATTGGGAAAGGTATAAGATGTATCTTGTAGGACAAAAAAAATTTCCAAGTGATGTAGTTAATACAATGGATACTATGTTAGACACATTAACTGATTTATTAGGTGATCCTGAATTAGATAGTTCATTTCAACGGAGAGGTCTTATTATTGGTGATGTTCAATCAGGGAAGACATCAAATTATACGGGGCTTATATGCAAAGCTGTAGATGCTGGATATAAAGTAGTAGTACTCTTAACAGGTGTAATAGAAAAGTTGCGTCAACAAACACAAATGAGATTAGATGAAGGGTTTGTTGGAATAGATAGTACGGCCATGATAAATAAAAAAGTTAATAATGTTATAGGTGTAGGTAAGTATAATTCAAGTTTTAATCCAGTAGTGTTAACATCAACAATGAATGATTTTAAAGCACAAACAGCTAGAAATTTAGGATTCAATTTAGCAACAATAAATGAGCCTGTATTGTTTGTTATTAAGAAAAATGTTTCTACTTTAAAGCATCTGAATAAGTGGCTTAAAACATTTAATCAAAGTGAAAATGATATAATAGATAATTCGATATTAGTAATTGATGACGAATCAGACAATGCTTCAGTTAATACTAATCCAGAAGATAGAAATCCAACAACTATAAATTTTCAAATAAGAGAATTGTTAAGTGTATTTAGAAAAGCTAGTTATGTAGGATTTACAGCAACACCATTTGCTAATATCTTTATAGACCCTGAATCAAATGATGAAATGATAAAAGAAGATTTGTTTCCTAAAGATTATATATATTCATTAAACTCACCAACAAATTATATAGGAGCAAGAAATATTTTTGAAGATGACGGAAAGCATAGAGGTATGTTAAAAGAGATAGATGAAGATGCTATAGAAATTGATATACCAAGTAATCATAAAAGTGATTTTTTGGTTTATTCAATTCCATTAGATTTAATAGAAGCAATTAATGTATTTTTAATTGCAAATGTTATACGAGATTTAAGAGATGATATTAATGTTCATAGATCTATGCTAATTAATGTTAGTAGATTTACAAATGTACAAAATCAAATTGAAAGGATCGTAAATAACTATCTTAAAGACGTACAAAATGCTATAAGACTATATGGATGTACTAATTCACAAAATGAAATAATAAATGGAATATATAATGCTTTCAAAAGAAATTATAGTGAACTAGGATATAAATGGGATGATATAAAAAAGAATATGTATAAATCAATAACGCCTATTACAATAGTGACAGTAAATCAAAGTAAAAAAAATGCATTAAATTATGAAGAGTGTAAAACACATGGATTAAGAGTAATAGCAATTGGTGGATTGAGTTTATCAAGAGGGTTAACTTTAGAAGGATTAATTGTAAGTTATTTTTATAGAAATTCCAAAATGTATGATACGCTTATGCAAATGGGAAGATGGTTTGGGTATAGAAAGAATTATGAAGATTTATGTAAAATTTGGATGACGCCAAAAAGTATAGAGTGGTATGAACATATTAGTTTAGCTACAGATGAATTAAGAAAAGATATAAAACAATATGAAAATTCTGGATTGACACCAAAGGATTTTGGATTAAGAGTTAGATCGGACATAAATGCATTACTTGTTACAGCGAGAAATAAAATGAGGACAGCTAGCTCAGTAGAAGTATGTGTTAATTTAAGTGGGGAAGTAATTGAAACTACAAATTTATTTAATGATGTAGATTTTAATAAGCAAAATAGCCAAGCAATACAAAATATGGTGATAGAATTACTGAGCAATAAGAAAATAGTAGAGCAATCAGGTAAAAATTCATATATATTTAAAAATATTGACAAGAAGTCAGTAATAAAATTATTAAGTGAATTCAAGTTGCCAACAATAAATACCGTATTTAATACGGAGCATATTATAGAATTTATAAATGGGTATAAAGGTAGAGAGTTGGAAAAATGGGATATTGCATTTGCATCAGGAGAATCAGAAAAAGAGTTTCAAATTATTGGAGATAAAAAAATAAAGAGAATTAAAAGATCATTTTCAATAGAAAATAAAGGGAAAATATTAAAAATGTCAGGTAAAAATAAAAGGTTAGGTAGCTCAAGTGATGGAAAGTATGGATTAACGAAAGAGCAGATAAAACATGTCCAATCTTGTACAGAAAAGAAGAATGTTCCTCAAAATTATTATTTTAAATATGTTGATAGAAATCCTCTGCTGATGATATACATAGTTGAACTGAACAATTGTAAAAATAAAGACAGTGAAAGCGTTGATGAAATTAAAAATAAATTTAATAAAAGTAAATATCCATTAGTTGGTATAGGTGTAGGAATTCCCAAATTAAAAAATAATAAAACTAAATTAGCTAAATATACTATTAATAAAATTCAACAAGATTTAACTTATGAGGATGAATTTGGTGAAGAATTTGGAGATGAAGAGTAATGTTAAGTAAAATTAAGTTGAGATTTGAGCAAGAAAAGCCAGATAAAACATTTAGAAGAATTGATGATAATCATAAACTAGATATTTATTTAGGATATTCTGAAGATAATTGTGCAACTATGGTTATTACTGCAAAAGGAAAAATAAGACATGTTGAATCATCTAAAGCAATTGATATAAAATTGTTTAAAAAGAATAACAAAGAATATTCTTTATCATTTGCATTGTTAAATAAAGAGAGTGAAATTATTTTTTATAGATTTTGTGAAGATATTATAGAGAGTAGTAGATATATTGAAAGTAATGATGAGGTTTCATTTATATTAAGCAGATGGAATAAATGGAAATTAATGTTTAAGAAGGCGAGTAATCGATTATTAAACGAAAATGAGATACAAGGATTAATAGGTGAATTAGTTTTTATAAGAGATTATTTGGCACCTGAAATCGGATATAATGAAGCAATAAGATCATGGATGGGACCCAATAAATCTCATAAAGATTTTGAATTTGAAGATATTTGGTATGAAGTTAAATCAATTAAGCAAGGAGCTACTACTGTTAAGATAAGTTCTATAGAGCAATTAGAATCTAATTTAGAGGGATATTTAGAAGTTATTACCTTTAAAAAAAGCAATGCTAGTGTTAGAAATGCAATATCATTAAATATTATTATTGATAATATCAAGAGTAAGATTAATAATTTTAATACGTGTCTTTTATTTAAAGATAAGTTATTAGAAATAGGATATTTATATGATGATGATTATAATGAAGTTTATTATAAACTAATAAAAAAAGTAAGATATAGTGTGGAAGAAGAATTCCCAAGGATAAGAAATAGAGATTTAAGAAATGGAATTGTAAAGGTTAGTTATGATATTTTATTAAAAGATATTGAAAGGTTTATAGAGGGAGACGAGTAGTATGGAATTATTGGAATATAGACAAGTACTGCTAGAAGATATAAGAATAGCAGCAAATGCTAATATGACGGATATTAACAGTGAATTCATTAACTATATTACGGATATATTAATAGAAGCAGAAGAATTTGATGATTTTACAGAAATATATTTTGAATCAATTGGTAAAAAAAATAAAAGAATACAAATAGATGGTTATTATTTTGATGAGGTGGATAAGAGTTGCGTAATTTTAATAAGTGATTTTTCTAATTCAGATGAATTAGGAACAATAAGAAATACTGATGTTGAAAAATTATTTTCAAAGATGGAAGCATTTGTTGAGAATTCATTAAATGGTTATATAAAAGATAAGTGTGAAGAAAGTAGCGAAGGTTATAGTTTTTCATTAGAACTTGCAAGTAGAATAAAAGAAATCATTAAATTTAGATTTTATATTATTTCAGATAGGATAATTAGCGATAGAATAAAGAGTATTAATAACAAGATAATTCAAGATAAAAGCATTGAATTAAATGTTTGGGATATATCGAGAGCATATAATATTGCAAAATCAAAAATGAAAAAAGAGAGCATTGAGATAAATTTAGGAGATTATAAAATAAAAGGATTATCTTCTATACTAGCAGTAGATTGTAAGAAAGAAAGATATAAATCGTATTTAACAGCTATCCCAGGAGATATTTTAGCTAACTTATATATTAAGTATGGTTCAAGGTTATTAGAAGGTAATGTTAGATCCTTTTTGAGTATAAGAGGAAAAGTAAATAAACAAATAAGAAGTACCATATTAAATGAACCAGAAATGTTTTTTGCTTTTAATAATGGAATAGCAGCTACAGCTACAAAAGTAGAATGTGAAAACACAGAAAATGGATTAGTTATTAAAAAGTTGAAAGATTTGCAAATAATAAATGGTGGACAAACTACAGCATCTATAGCAAATGCGGTTTTACAAGATAAAAAAGATGTTTCTAATATAATTGTTCCTATGAAATTATCTATAGTAGATTATGAAAAATCAGAAGAAATAATTCCTATAATATCTAGATGTGCAAATAGTCAAAATAAGGTTGATGAAGCGGACTTCTTTTCTAATCATCCTTATCATATTAGAATAGAAGAATATTCAAGAAAAATGTATGCTCCAGCAGTAAATGGAAATCAATATCAGACAATTTGGTTTTATGAGAGAGCAAGAGGTCAACATACACAAGAACAAATGAAATTAACTAAGTCAGAAAGAAAAAAATATTTAATGAAAAATCCTAAAAATCAAGTTATTAAAAAGGTGGATTTAGCCAAATATATAAATACAATTGAAGGATATCCATATATTGTTAGTAGAGGTGCTCAAGCGGGAATGAGAGAATTTGCCAATAGGATAGACAAAATATGGAAAGAAAATGATGCAAAATTTAATGAATATTATTATAAAAAAATTATAGCTTTAGCAATATTATATAAAGAAACAGAAAAAATAGTATCAAATCAAGAATGGTATAAGGAGATAAAATCATATAGAGCCAATATTGTAACATATACCTTGGCAATATTATTTAATCATATAAAAAAAGAGTATAAAAAATTAAGTTTTGATTTTAAAAGAATTTGGAACGAACAAAGTTTATATAGTGAATTGAAAAAGCAATTAACTATTCTAAGTAAAGAAGTTTTTTTATTTATAACAAGAGATGATAGATTAACATTGAATGTAACAGAATGGTGTAAAAAAGAAATTTGTTGGGAAAGAGCTTTAAAGGAAAAGTGGACATTTGATGAAAAATTTTTGCTAAGTTTGATTTTGAAAGAAAATGAAATAAATGAAAATAAGTTAGGAATTAAAGAGAGAAAATTAGATGCAGATATAAACGTTGAACTAGAAGTAATAAAGTTAGGAAGTGATTATTGGAAAGGGATGATGGAGTGGGCTATAGATAAGAGACTATTATCTGATTTAGAGAAGAATTTGGTTAAACTAGTAGCTAATTGCGAAAAAACTGGTAAAATGCCTACACCTAGACAATGTAAGGTATTATTAAAAGTTAAAGAAAAAGCTTATCAAGAAGGATATAAATAACAATTGAGTATAGTTATAGATTTTAGTTAAAACAACTGATAAAATTTTAGTGAGATATATGGGTTAATAAACAGTTATGAAAGATGAGGTGATAAAAGTGCTAAGAGTAGTAGAATCATTTAGTGGAATAGGAAGTCAAGTAAAAGCATTAAAGAACATAGGTATAGAGCACGAAGTCATCGCAACTATTGAATGGGATATAAATGCTATAATAGCATATGATATTATTCATTATGGGCCACAAGATATCAGTGAATATGAGATTAAAAATAAAGAAGAGTTAATAGCAGAACTGGAATGTTATACGTTAAGTAATGATGGAAAAACTAAATTAACTAAAGAGGGATTTAAGAGATTAGGAAAAGAAACTATTAGTAGGCTTTTATATGCAATAAAGCGTAGCCATAATTTAGGTAGTATAACAGATGTGACTGGATACACATTATCCGAAAACACTGATTTGTTTACATATTCATTTCCATGTCAAGATTTATCAATAGCTGGAGCTTGGCATGGAAATAATAGTGGAATAAATAGAGATGCGAATAATAGATCTGGTATGCTATGGGAAGTAGAAAGGATACTATTAGAAAGATTTAATGCTAAAATAAAGCTTCCAAAATTTTTGCTTATGGAGAATGTAAGTAATATATTGTCTAATACTCATATAGGAAATTTTTTAGAGTGGAAAAAAGTTTTAAAAAGTATGGGATATATAAATTTTATATATAAGTTAAATGCAAATGATTTTGGAATACCTCAAAAAAGAGAGCGTGTATATATGTTAAGTGTATTTTGTGGTGAAAATCATGAAAAATCAAAGTTAATAATAGAATATATGAAAAATAATGATTTAAATAATAAATTATATTTAAATAAGTTAAACATAAAACATAAAGATATAAGTGATATATTAAGATTGTACTATAATTCAAATGAAAAATACAGAAAAGAAGCTAATGAGGCTCAACCTAATGACACTAAATCAAGGAAAAAAATATATGAGGAAAATGATAAAATATTTGATGGTAAAAATATAGCTATTAAAGCTATATCAACAATAACTACTAAGCAAGATAGACATCCTAATTCTGGTGTTATACATTATGAAGGTTTAATTCAAGGAAAAAGCAATTTTAGATATTTAACACCTAGAGAGTGTTTTATGTTAATGGGATTTGAAGAAAAAGATTTTCAAGCATTAGTGGACAATAATTTTGAAGTTTGTAAGAATAGAAAGTTTTTTGTTCCAAGTAAGTTGTATAAGTTGGCAGGAAATAGTATAGTAGTTAATGTTTTGGAATATATTTTTATTCAAGTTAATTATATTAATAAAAATTTTTTTGAAAATAAATAATTAATAGATAAATAAATCCCTAATTATTCATGAAAAAATAAAAATCATAATAGATATGGCTTAAAATAATGCTTTTCTACAAAAAAAAATTCACCTATTAGGTGAAAAAGTATAGAAAAAAGGATTCAACCCTGTTATTG
>NZ_WHJC01000142.1 GCF_009295725.1 Clostridium tarantellae | reverse complement strand
AACTTAAGACTTTGTGTAAAAATTAAAAGGTGTGAAATTAAATATTTCACACCTTTTAATTATACATTTATTATTAATCTTTATATTCACATAAGCAGTTACATGCATTTTGTAGTGAATTCATTGCATTTTCTATAATAGTTTTGTTTTCTTCTTTTTCAGCTTTAGCATGAGCTTCTGTTAAAGCTGTTTCAGCTGCATTAATTTGATCTTTTACTTTTTCTACATAATCTTTTGCTTTGCAATTATTCATCTTTATTTTCTCCTTTCTTTAATTTTACAAACTTATTTTACTCTTTATATGAAAATTTTATTCATTTATAAATTAAAATTATTTTAGCAAAATTCACATTAAATTACTTTTATAAAAAATAATACTGATATATAATTTAATTCGGAAATAAATTTTTTATTTCTAATTTATAAATGTTTAGGAGATATTTATGGAAAATAATTTAACTAATGAATCTTTTTTACAAAATATTATTTCTAATATAAAAGATGTAAATTACTATGCTATGAAAGATGCTAAAAAAAGATTAGATTCTTTAGCAAAGCCTTTAGGTAGTTTAGGTATGCTAGAAGATTTATGCATAAAATTAGCTGGAATAACAGAAAAATTGCAAAATAAAATAAATAAAAAGGCCGTAATAATAATGTGTGCTGATAATGGAGTTGTAGAAGAAGGAATAGCTTCAGGACCACAATCTTTAACTCTTGCACAAACAATTAATTTTACTAAAGGTTTAACTGGAGTTGCAGTTTTAGCTAAACAAAATAACACAGATTTAATAATAGTAGATGTAGGAATAAATTCTGATAAAATTATTGAAAATGTAATTAACAGAAAAATAAATAAAGGAACTAATAATATTTTAAAAGGACAAGCTATGCATCGCCATGAATGTATAGCTGCATTAAATGTAGGAATAGAAATGTCCAAAAAAGCAAAAGATCAAAATTATTCCATTATTGGAGTTGGTGAAATGGGAATAGGTAATACTACTACTAGCAGTGCTGTACTTAAAGCTTTAACTAATAACAGTGTCCATGATATAACAGGAAAAGGAGCTGGATTAACTGATAGTGCTTTTCAAAAGAAAAAATGGGTTATTGAAGAAGCTTTAAAAATCAATTCTCCTGATAAAAATGATGCTATTGATATACTTGCTAAAGTTGGAGGATATGATATTGCTGCTATGACTGGAGTCTTTTTAGGTTGTGCTTATTATAAACTACCTATTGTTATAGATGGTTTTATTTCTGCTGTAGCTGCATTATGTGCTTGCAAACTAAATCCTTTAGTGAAAAAATATTTAATAGCATCTCATTTTTCAAAAGAAATTGGATATAATATAGCAATAAAACACTTAGGGTTAGAACCTATGCTGAACTTAAAAATGAGATTAGGTGAAGGTAGTGGTTGTCCTATTGCATTTTCTATTATTGAATCAGCCTGTGCTATTATTAACAACATGGCTACTTTTGAACAAGCTCAAATAAATACAGGTTATTTAGATGCTGTTAGAGATGAAAAATGTTATATTGTTTAATATTACATAACAATTAATTGAATTTTAACGAAATTTTATATAAATTAAACCTATATCTATTTAATTTCTTTTAAAAGCAAATTATAAAAATATTTAATGATATTTTTATAAACTTTAATTTTTAATTTATGCTATATTATAAATAGATAAGTTACTTTAATTAAATATTAAACCATTAGGAGATAATCATGAAAAAATTACATAAAGCTATTTTATTTATGCTTATTTCTGCATTAGGATATGCTTTAATGAATGCTTTTGTAAAGCTTTCAGGAAATATTCCTGCATTAGAAAAAACCTTTTTCAGAAATTTAACAACAGTAGTAATAGTTAGTATAATTATTATTAAAAATAAAATAAGTTTTTTAGGATTAAAAGAAGATAGAAAATACTTATTAGGACGTGCGGTTTTTGGAACTTTAGGAATGTGGGCAAACTTTTATGCTATTAATCATTTAATTATAGCAGATGCTTGTATGTTAAATCAGCTTAGTCCATTTTTCGTAATAATATTTTGTGCTATATTTCTTAAAGAAAAAATTAAACCTCTTCATATAATTTTTATATTTGTAGCTTTATCAGGGGTATATTTTATAGCAAAACCTAGCTTTTCAGGTAGTACATTACCTTATGCTATTGGATTAACTTCAGCCATTTTAGCTGGTGGTTCCTATACTTTCATAAGGTTTTTAGCTAATAAAGAAAATAGTTTAACTATTGTATTTGTATTTTCAAGTGTAGCTTTAATAATGACTTTTCCATTTATTCTACATAATTTTAAAATGCCAACCTTTTCCCAATTGTTATTTCTTATTGGTTCAGGTATATGTGTATTTTTAGCTCAAATATTTTTAACTTTTGCATATAAAAATGCACCTGCTAAAGAAGTATCTATATTTAGCTATGCTCAAGTAATTTTTACTGCAACTATGGGATATTTTTTATTTGGTAATATAATTAATATACATGCACTAATAGGTTATATATTAATTATTGGAGCCGCTATATTAATGTTTTTTTATAATAAAAAGCTTGCCTAGAAATTTATTTCTTATACAAATTATATAATGAATTTCTATTAAATAAAGCAACTAGTATTTAATATGCTAGTTGCTAATTAATTCTTATATTATCTATTTATCATTTTTATTTTATATAAATCTTCTATCCATGAATCAAGAGCATCATTTAATTTTTGCTCTAATTTATTTACTTCTAAAAATTCTTTTACTCTTTCTTTTATTTTTTTATCAAGTTCTTCTATTTGCAAATATCTCATAGTTAATCCATATTCTTCATGTTCAAACACTTTAAAAATTTGTCTTACTTTCTTCATTTCTTCTATTTTGTTTTTCTGAGATTTTATGCTTTCTAAAGCTGATTTAAATAATGCTTCATCCCAACGTAAAGGATTAGCTTTTTTAGCTTCCTTTATTTCATTTTTTAAATCTACTTTAATACCTGATTCAATTTCTTCTAAAACCCTTCTAGCCACTGCTGTATACTGTGCATTTTGTGCTTCTGAAGTTTTTATAAGTTTAATTAATCTTTCCTCAGTATGTTGTATTGTTACTTCATTTAAAATACCTAATACCCCATATTCTTTTATTATTTTTTCTGCATTTGTTAACATATTTATTACCTCCTATAAAAACGGGAGCCTTAATGTTTGAGCTTAGATAATGTACTTAATTATCTAAGCTCAAACTTTAATACTCTTGTTTCTTAAATAATATTAATGATTAATATTATCTTATCAAACTCACTCGTTTTGTCAAATAAAACCAATAATGTATTTTTATAATATACCTTAAAAATTTAAAAGTTAATTTAAACATTAACTAAATTTTTAATTTTTATTTACATATTACTATAAATTATTGTATTTTATAAAAATAATTAAATTTTTATAAATATCTTTATAAATTAATAAATTCTTAAATATAAAAATAAATTGGTAAGAGATTAAAACTTTAAAGTTTTTCTTTCTCTTACCAATTACTCATATTTTACATCAATCTAAAATTTAATTTTTAATTATTTATTAGTTCTACAGTTAATAGAAACTGGTCTAGATTTTATTTCATCATAAGATACTGCTACTACTTTTATTCCATATAAAGTATTTGCTTTTAATCCCTCTAAAATATATTCTGTTGTTTCACCTGATACTCTAGTAATTTCTTTTCCATCTTTGTAAATAATGTACTCTTTAACATCTACATCTGTTTCAGGATTATTCCAGTTTATTATTATGCTACTATTATTTATAGCACTTGCTTCTATATCTTTAACTTTTCCTGGTTTACCTAATTTCTTTATCTTGTTTAAAGTTATTTCTGAAGTTGCTACTTCAAATGGTCTTGTTAAATTAATTTCATATAAAGTTTCATCTGTTTCAAATCCTTCTAAGTTTCCAGTATATCTTACATTATATACACCTGGATCTAATTCATCACTTAATGCATTTCCTAGCTCATTTGTAGTAACTTGTGCAATTACTTTATTTCCTTTTAATATTTCATAAATAGCACCATCTATTGGTAAACTTCCCATATCTGATTTAACATTTATTTCTATTTTACCTTTAGATGAAGCTTCTTTATCACTATTATATGCTACTTTGAATTTAGGTGAAGTTTTCATGCCTTCTCTTTTAACTTCTAATATTATTTCTCCACCGTCTTTATTTAATAATAAACCTTCTAATTTAGTAACTGATTCTTGTCCATTTACTGGAACAGTTACTCTTGTTGGGAAAATATCTTGTTCATTTTCATAATAATTTATAATATCTCCCTCTTGTAAACTACCTATATCTAATGTTCCAAAGAATTCATTTGGTGCAAGCTTAACATTTCTTGGTAAAACTTTGTAATCTGAAATTGTAAAATCATTTGGAATCGGAGTTATATCCCATCTTTCATTTTCATATGAAGCACTTAGTTTAATACTAGTTTCTTTGCCTTCTTCCTTAGTTGCAAAATAAACTCTTCCTTCTTCTTCTCCTAAGTCTAAACCACTAAATCTTACTTCATCCTCTTCAGTAGCTATTTTTCTTGCAAAAGGTTCTGAGTCTTCTATATTTCTATATAATAATATTTCTTGTCCTGCTGGAACTTTTTTGAAAACAACTTCATCATTAGCTCCATAATTATTAATTGCTTTTACAGAATTCATAGGAACATTTCCTGTAGTTGGTGTATAATTTTCTTCAAATAATTGGAACTCATATATTCTTATAGCTTTCCATGGTGATGGACCTGGATGATCAATATATAATCTAAAATGCTGAGCTGTTATAGGCTCTTCTAAGTTTCTATCTACTACTCCTAAAGTATTATCTGTAACCACATCTACATCTTCATAAGTAGCTCCACCATCATATGAAACTTGAAGTCTAAAGTCTTTAGTATTAGTATCTACAGCTTCTCCTCCAGCTTCTCCATGCATTGTAACCCATCTTTTTATAGTTTTAACTTCACCAAGATCAACCTCTAACCAACCACCATACATACCAGTAGTTGTACACCATTTACTGTTATTTTCAACAGTACCATCAACGGCTTTAATTGCAGGTTCTCCTGAGTTTTCACTACTTGCTCTAACTGGTTTATTTAAAGCTACATTTACTGGTGCTTCTTCATTTGGAACCTCAGTATCTCCAGAATTTATGTTCCAATTAAATTTAACAGTTTGAGCTTCTCCTCTATTATAGTTTGCATCTACTGCTACTACTTCAAAATTAAAGCCTTTCTCATTTTCATATCTATTAAATGGAGATACATAATAAGAATTATTGTAAGTAGCTCCTACAAATTCTTTTTCTCCATTTGGTTTTTGTCTATATACTTCATAGAAATCTGCACCCTCTACATCTTCCCAATACATTTTTGCTTCTGCTTTTTGAGCATTGTGTAAAAGTGTTTCTTCTAAAGTTATCTTTGTTGATTTTGGTAAAATGCTATCTTTATTCTTTTCTTCTATAGATATATTACCTATATTAATTTTAAAATCGCTAATATCCTCTGTACTATCAAATTTTAATGATATAGCTGTTATTTTCTTTCCAACATGATCTTCTAATGATATTTTTGCTGTATTCCATTCTCCTGGCGTTCCATTCTCTACATCAAAGAACTGGAAGTTTTCTTCTGCATAAGTATCACCAAAACATAATCCTATTTGCATATTATCTTCTACAAATGGTGTTTTATATGCAACAGATAATTCTGTTGAGCTATCTGTAATGGCTAAATCTGTACTATATAATTTAATATGGTTTGGATTAACATCTTCTAAAGCTCCTTCAACTTTTAATGAACTTCCTCCATTATATGCATCTGTTCTATCAAAGTCTGGTTTTAATTTTGAACCTTCTGACTCTACTATCCATCTCCAAGTTGGTAGTTGTTCTTGAATAGCTCTATTATTCCATTCCTTATCTCTTGAAAGTTCTCCATCTATATAATAATCTGTACCATGACCTAAGTTAAAATTAGTTACAAAAGGCAAATCATTTATAGATGATCTATCTGCTACATAATTAGCTAATCCTACCCATTCTTCACTTGTATCTGAGTTTGATGGATCTGCTGTTGGTCCAACCCAGAATTTTTGGTCTTGCACATAAAAATCATCTACATCTTTTGCCATAGAAAAAGTAGAGTTAGGACAATACATAGCTAATGAAACTTTTAACTTATTATCTGCATCTAATAAATCTTTTACTCTAAATTCAGTATTGTAAGCATTTTGTTGTACATCTAATCCTGCATATACATCAAAAGGACTTCTTCCTACCTTATTTGCAGTTTCAACACTTTTATTTATTTTCGAAGGATTCCAGTTATAATTTAAGAAAAATTCATCTGTAACTCTATCTTCACCATTTTGAAAAAATCCAACATTTCTCTCATTTAAAGCATCTTGATAAGAAACTGGTCCATCAGTTGTCATAGAATCATACCAACCAATTCTTATGTCTGGATCTTTTTTATGCATATATGCGAAGAATTCTACCATAAGATCCGCATCTTCTTTACCACAGCCATAACTTTCTTGGTTTATAAACCAACCATCAAAACCATAAAAGTGAGCCATTTCTATCATTTTATCTGCTACAGGAAAATTACCATTTTCATCTTTAACTAAGAATTCTTTTACTTGTTCAACATGCCCTTCACCAGGTCCCCATGGAAATCCTACTGTTCCAAGTACTGGAACTCCATTTTTATGTCCAGCATCTATTACATCTGCTGTAGGCATTACGAAAATACCTCTATTAGAACCTCCCCAATAAACATATGAATCCACATATTGCCAATAAGAAAATACATAAGCATTTTCAGTATCTCCACCTTGAGTTGGTGCATTATCTGTTTGAGGATTAGTTAATGCACAATTCATTATCTTTGCTTCTGGATTTGCATTAGGATTCACTACTGGACCAGTAAATCTATCTTTTAATTCTATACTTCCTCTGTTATATCTTGCATTAGGATCACTTTCTGGTGTCCATTCTAATAATGTTTGTATACTATATGCATTTCCTGTTGGTTGAAGTGAATTTTTATTTTCATTAACACTAACAGTGCTATCAGGTGCACTTGGATTTGCCTTTACTTGAATAGGAATACCAGAAACTATAGATGCTACTAAAGCTATAGTAGCCATTGATGCCATAGTTCTTAAGCCTCTTCTTTTGCCATTTAATTTTCTACTACTAGTTCTCATATTTTATTGTCCCCCTTAACTTCTAATACATGGTTTTCTTTAAAATTAAAGTTTCAACAAAGCTCTCCAATCCATATATATACTCAAGTTCTTTTTAATTGAATATAAACCATAATATTACAATAACGTTTACAATTTTAATTTTATATTATGTATAAATATTTTTATAGTGTATTAATTTTATTTTTATTTGATTTTTTTTATGTATCAACATTTATTTTAATGGATTATATTATATAACATAAAATAATTTATATTAGGAGATATTATGAAAAAATATAAATTTCATTATGCTTGGATAATTCTAATTGCAAGTTCTGTTATATTATTCTCTACTCAAGGAATTCTTACTTCTTCTATAGGAGTCTTCCTTAAACCAGTTTCAAATACTTTAGGAGTAGGTTTAGGTAACTTTACTTTATATGCTGCCATAGGAGGCATAGTTTTATTAGTTATGCTACCTATAGCAAGTATATTATTTTATAAAATAAATTTACGAGTGCTTCTTAGTATAGCCATAATTTTAATGGGAGGTTCTTTTGCACTAATGTCATTACAAACATCTCTTATAGGGTTCTATATATTAGGTTGCATAGGACCTATAGGCTCATCTTTTATAGCATATCTTGCTGCACCTATTCTAATAAATAATTGGTTTATAGAAAAAAAGGGATTAGCAATGGGGATAGCTATAAGTTGTATTAGTTTAGGTGGGATTTTCGGGAATATATTGGCAAATTTTATTATATATAATTATAATTGGAGATTGGCTTATGCTTTTTTAGGTATACTTTCTATAATTCTTGTATTACCATTTACTATTTTTTTAATTGAATTAAATCCTCAAAATAATAATATGAAAGCTTATGGATATGTTGAAAAAAACAATAATAACTTGCAAAATGAAATTAAAAAAAATAAAAATATTAAATCTAATTTTATTCACATCCTAAAATTACCTTCCATTTATTTGTTAATATTTGTTGTTTTATTTATTGTATGTTGTGCTTGTCTAAGAATTCATTTGCCAATGCTTAGCTCTACTTTAGGTTATTCTACTGTTTTTATTTCTCTAACAATGTCTATATTAATGATTGGCTCCTTATTAGGTTCTTTCTTTATAGGATTTTTAAATGATAAAATAGGAATTGCCTCTACTACTATTTTAACCTTATGTTTAGGTATACTTTCTATATTTTTAATGATCTTTTTCTCTAATTATAAAACTTTTTTTATAATATCTGCATTTTTATTTGGTCTTATGACACCAATTATATCTGTACAACCTCCATTAATAATCAATAAATTATTTAGTCATTATAATTACTCAAAAATATATAGTATAATACAAATGACTTTATCTTTAGGAGGAATTATTGCCATACCATTATTAGGTTATATGTATGACTTTACTAAAAGTTTTTTAATAATTTTAATATTTATACTAATTTTGCTTATTCTATCATTATTTATTTCAATTTTATTGTTTTATAATAATAAAAGTTCAAAACAGCCATAATATGTTTTTAAAACTATTTTATTATTATAACGGATTGTGCTAGTTAAATTTGATTTTGAATTAAATGGTAATTATTTTAAAGAAAAAAATATGCCTATAAAGCACTTTTGTATAGGAATTTTATCCAAATACTAAGTGCTTTATTTTTCCTATA
>NZ_WHJC01000141.1 GCF_009295725.1 Clostridium tarantellae | reverse complement strand
CTTCTAATCCACTACTATTATTAATTATAAAATCTGATTTTTTTATTATAAGTTTAGTATCTTTTTCTAAAGAATCCTGGCTATGTTGGAAGTACCCATCTCTTCCTTTTAATCTTTCTTGTCTAATATTTTCTTCACAAGTTACTCCTACAATTAGAAAATTTCTTTCTCTCCAAAAATTATAATCTTCCTCAGTTCTCCCACCAGTAATAATTAATAATTTATTATTTTCTATTTCATTTAAAGTATTAACCTGAAACTGTTCAAATATTTTTCCCAATGCATAATAATTAAGAAAATTCTTATCTAATTCTTTTAATTTTTTAGCAGTTTCCACATAAAATTCCCTCTTTTTATTATTCCATTTTTCTGTAGCAAGGAACATACAAGACATATTTCTAACTATATCACCTATATTAAAAAAACTTACCTCTTTATTTTCCTTAATAAATTTTTCTATATATTCTGCCACTGTATCCTTTCCTGATCCTTTTTCCCCAAAAATAATAATTCCATTCATAACTTTCTCCCCTTACTTTGATATTACTTATAAATTATATATGAAATTTTAATGTAATATAGCTACTCCTCTTCCTGTAGAGCTTGTCTTACATTTAATATTATATCCCATTAGTCCTAAAGCACATTTTCTATAATATTTATTATATTTAATAATATCCCTTTCTTCTATTAAATCCTTGTAACAATCACAAACTCTATAAGCAATATTTTTTCCTTGTACATGTATATGAGAATTATTTTTAGGATTTAAAATAGTATAATATTTTACCCTTGTAATCCTATTTATATTTCTTATAACTTTTAATCCTTTATACTCATTAACTAAAGAAAAATTTAATGATTTTTTCTTTTTTATCATTAATTTTTTCTTTGTTAAAGGTTTACCATAATGCATATTTTTTATTTTTCTTTTTATTTTTAACTTATTATTTTCCATACATACTATTGTATTAAATCTATAATTTTGTTTAAATATTATAGATTTATATCAACAGTCACCACCTTTCATAAACCTTTAACTTTACATTTATATTATACAGCTTGAAATCGTTTCATTCCAGAGTTTTATTTATAAAATTACAAAATATTACTCGAAAATTCTTTTATAGACAATATAAAACTAATTTAAAAGAGATGAAAAAAATATTTCCATCTCTTAAATAAAATAAAATTTAATTTTTAATAATTAATCTAAATAATCATTATCAAAACTTTGGAACTTTTTAAATATTATAGTTTTAGTTTTTCCTTTTGAATATAATGTATCTAGCTGTTCTTCTTCATCATATTCTTCTTCTATATCCTCTTCAAATCCTCTATTTTCATCTGGATTAATCCCTAAATAAGCTTCTTTTATTAAATTTGAATCTTTTATCATAACTTTTTCTCCTTATAAATAAATATTAACCTAGACTTTTGAATTACTATTTACATATATTATTTTATCCTAAATCTATAAAATTATTTTATATTTCTTTATACAAAAAATCTGATTTGCTCACTGCCTTCAGCATTTTAATGAAAGTTATCCACAGATTTTTTAAATTATAATTTCCTAAAGAATAAAAATAATAGTGTCCATTTTATGAACACTATTGCTAAATTAAGGTCTAAAATTTTTAAATGTTTCTATGAACTTATCAATATGTTCTTTTGTATGCTTAACAGATAAGAACATAGCTTCAAATTGTGATGGTGGAATATTAAATCCATTTTCAATCATATGTACACAATATTTTTTAAACATTTCTGTATCACATCTTTTTACATCATCATATTTATTAACTTCACTAGCTGATGTAAAAAATATTGTTAGCATTCCACCTTGTCTGTTTATAACTACTGGAATATTTTTTTCTTTAGCTATTTTTTTAAGTCCATTTTCTAATCTTTCTCCCATTTTATTTATATGCTCATAGTAAGATGGATTTTTGTATAATTTATTTAAAGTTGCTAATCCAGCTGCCATAACAATTGGATTTCCAGACATAGTTCCTGCTTGATAAACTCCACCAAGTGGTGAAAGATTCTCCATTATTTCTCTCTTACCACCATATGCCCCTGATGGTAATCCACCACCCATTATTTTAGCATAAGTTATTAAATCCGGTTTTACATCCAAAAGAGATTGTGCTCCTTTGTAAGCAACTCTAAAGCCGCTCATTACTTCATCAAAAATAAGTAGTGCACCATATTTATCACATAATTCTCTAAGCTTTTTAGCAAAAGATTCATTGGCTTTAATAACACCCATGTTTCCTGCTATAGGCTCTAAAATTACTGCTGCAATGTCATCACCATATTTTAAGAATAATTCTTCAACTTGCTTTTCATTGTTGTACTCACCAATAAGAGTATTTTTTATACTATCTTGTGGCACTCCTAAACATCCTGGTATTCCTTCTGTAAGTACTCCTGAACCAGCCTCTACTAAGAATCCATCAAAATGTCCATGATAGCAACCAGCAAATTTTATTATTTTGTCTTTTTTTGTATATCCTCTTGCAAGCTTTATAGCACTCATAGTTGCTTCAGTACCTGAATTAACCATTCTTATCATATCTACATTATCTAAAGTGTCACATAAAAATTTAGCCATATCTAATTCAAGCTTAGTTGGTGCACCAAAAGCAATTGCTTCTGCTGAAGTTTTTTTTATAGCATTTACTACATCTTCATCACAATGACCTAAAATCATAGGACCCCATGCTAAAACAAAATCTATATACTCTTTTCCATCTTCATCTTTAATAATTACACCATTTCCACTTTTTATTATAGGAGGATTCATTGGCATATCTCTAAACGCTCTTACAGGACTATTTACCCCACCTGGCATATATTTCTTTGATTCTATAAATATTTCATTATTATTCATAACTTCATCCTCTTTCTATTCTTTTAACCACTTTGATGCTTCTAAAGCATAATAAGTAATAATTATATCTGCACCTGCCCTTTTCATTGATAAAAGCATTTCTAAAGTTATTCTCTTTTCATCTATTAATCCAAGCTTAGCCCCTGCCTTTACCATAGCAAACTCACCACTTACACTATAGGCTACCACTGGAATGTCTACCATATTTTTCACTTCTCTAACTACATCTAAATATGAAAGAGCTGGCTTAACCATAACCATATCTGCTCCTTCTTCTATATCTTGTCTTACTTCCTTTAATCCTTCTCTTAAATTAGCCGGATCCATTTGATAAGTCTTTCTATCCCCAAAAGATGGTGCTGAATTTGCAGCCTCTCTAAATGGGCCATAAAAAGCAGAACAATATTTAGCTGAATAACTCATTATTGCTACATTTTCATAACCTTTACTATCTAAAGCTTTTCTCATAGCACCAACTCTTCCATCCATCATATCTGATGGTGCTACTACATGTGCTCCCGCCTTTGCATGGGATATAGCAATCTTACATAAATACTCTAAAGTTTTATCATTATCTACATCTTTTCCTTTAAGAATTCCACAATGACCATGATCTGTATATTCGCACATGCAAACATCTGTAACTATTAATAAGTCCTTATCTAATTCTGCTATTTTTTTTACTGCTTGTTGAACTATACCATTATCATTAAAAGCTTCACTTCCACAACAATCTTTTTCATTTGGTATACCAAAAAGAATTACTCCTCTTACACCACAAGCTTTAACTTCCTTTATAACTTCATGTAATCTGTCAATAGAAAAATGATAATTTCCTGGTAATGTAGAGATTTCATTCTTTATATTTTTTCCTTCAACTACAAATATAGGATATATAAAATCTTTTGGTGATATAGAAGTTTCCCTTACTAAATCTCTCATGGCTGAATTTATTCTTAATCTTCTTCCTCTATTAAACAATGTTTCCACTCCTTATTTATTTATTTTTTCTTAGGTTAACTTAAAATCATAAATAATATTAATTTAAATATTTTTTAATTCTATTTAAATAAGTAATATGATAAGTATTGCATAACACTGTATAATTACAAATTTTAAAATTCATAAAGAATAAAAGTTATAATTAAAACAATATAAAATTAATACCTATCATTTTATCCTTTTAAAAAATTGCAAACTTTAAATTATTAGATGATTTATATATATTAAATCTTGAAAAGTTTATCTATTTTCTTTTAAATCATTCCAAAATTCTATAATTTCTTTAATAAATCCCTCTTCACAATGTATTTTGCACATACTATTTTTTATTCCATTTTCTTCTAACATTTTTTTAGTTTGAGGCCCTATAGCTATGTTATACTTTTTCTTAATATTACCTAATCCAACCATACTGATCATGTTTTTAACGGTACTTGGACTAGTATAAAGAATTATATCTACCTCTTCAAATGATCTTTTATTTTTTAAAGTCCCACATACCGTATCATAAGTATGTACTCTATCAACTAAAAGACCTAATTTTTCTATTTCTTCCTTCAAATATATTCTACTTGAAGAAGAACAAGGAATTAATACCTTTTCTCCAGCTTTTAATTCACTTTTTAAATCATTTAATAATCCTTCACAAACAAACTCTTTTGCCACTATAAATGGAATAATTCCTCTATCAATTAAAGCTTTTTGAGTAGCTTTACCAATAACAGAAAACTTTGCTTTTATTTTTCTAAGGTCAAATTTCTTTTCCTTTAAAAAATCAAAAAACATATTTACTGCATTAACAGATGTTAAAATAATGTGCTTATAATCTTCTATTTTTTCTATATAATCCTCTAAATTACTTTTAGTTTCTTTTATTTTAATAGAATTAATTTCTGTTACTTCTGCACCTAACTCCCTTAAACTATTTTTTAAAGATAATGCTTGTTCTTTTGACCTAGTTATACATACATTAGCTCCAAATAAAGGCTTCTTTTCATACCAAGACAACTGTTCATTTAAAGTAACAACTTCACCAACTACTATTATACATGGAGATTTTAACCCTGCATTCTTTACTTTTTCTTCAATATCATTTAAAGTACCTATAACCTTCTTTTGCTTAGATGAAGTTCCTCTCATCACAACTCCACAAGGAGTATTTATATCTTTACCATTGCTAACTAAATTACTTACTATATTAGATAAATTATCTAATCCCATCATAAATACTAATGTTCCATTTTCATTAGCTAATGCATTCCAATTTACTTTTAAAACACCAGCTGACATTCCTGTAACAATATGAAAACTTTGTGCCATTCCCCTTTGTGTTATTGGAATACCACCATAATTTAAAACAGCTATAGGTGAAGTTACTCCCGGTATTACTTCAAAAGGAATATTTTCTTCTAATAAAGCTAAAACCTCTTCTCCACCTCTACCAAATACATAAGGATCTCCTCCTTTAATTCTTCCTACAATATGACCTTCCTTAGCTAACTTTATAATCATATCATTTATTTCTTCTTGAGTTTTATAATGACATCCTGGCTCTTTACCACAATAATATATTTCACACTCATCATTTAAGTGATTTAAAACATTATTTCCTACTAGTCTATCATATAAAACTGCTGTACATTCCTTTAAACATCTTACTGCTTTTAAAGTTAATAATTCTTCATCTCCTGGACCTGTTCCAATAATATATGCTTTACTCATAATGTCCTCCATTTACCTATTAAATAATATTTTCTTAGCTAATTCTCTACCTAATTCTATATTATTATACTTACTTCCTATTATATCTTTTTTCACTATTTTCCCATTAACCATAAAGGTTCCTATCATATATAATTCCTCACCTTCAACCTTTGAAAATGCACCAATTAAAGTATGACATCCACCATTTAAAGCTCTCATAAAACTTCTTTCTGCATCCACTTTTACTCTTACATCTTTATTATCTAATGCTTTAAAATAATAATTTAATTCTCCACCTTTTAAACATTCAATTCCTAAAGCACCTTGACCAATAGCTGGTAAAAACTCTGTTGGATCAAAATAATCTGTTATTATTTCTTCCATACCTAATCTCTTTAAACCTGCTGCTGCTAAAATTATTCCATCTAAATTTTCTTCTTCAATTTTCTTCAATCTAGTTTGTACATTTCCTCTTACTGGAACTATTTCCAAATCTCTTCTTAATAGTTGTAACTGAGCAGCTCTTCTTATGCTGCTTGTTCCCACACGTGCTCCCTTTTTAAGTTCATTAAACTTTAAATTATTTATAGAAATGAAAGCATCTCTTACATCTTCCCTTTCTGGCATAGCTACTAATTCAAATTGTGATGGTAATTCAAAGGGAACATCCTTCATACTATGTACTGCACCATGAGCTTTTCCTTCTAATAAAGCAAGTTCTATTTCTTTAACAAACAATCCTTTTCCGCCTATTTTATCTAAAGTTACATCTAGTCTTCTATCCCCTTCTGTAACAACAAGCAATTTTTCAATATTTATATTATTTTTTTCTTTTATTAGTTCCATAACTTTTTCAGTTTGAACTTGAGCTAATTTACTTTTTCTTGTGGCAATTTTTAAATTCATAAACTCCTCCAAATTTGAAATTTTTATATAACCTGAAAGCTTCTAATATAATAATCTTTTAGCTACTTCTTCACCAAAAAACAGAGCTAAAACTTCCTTTTCCTTTTTTAAATCATAGAAAAATTTAAAATCATGAGTGCATATAAATTTTATTATTTCTTTTTTATATTTCTCATTTTTAGCTACCTTTCTAATTTTTCCAACTAAATATGTAAAGTCATCATAACTACTTAATAATTTTTCTACATCATTTGATAACATAACAGATAAAGCTGGTGCCGCAACCTTTGTATTTATAGAAAATGATAAATTATTTAATTCTCTAGTAGTTTGTACTATTCCCATACCATTTTCAAAGCTACTGCAATTTATATAAATTTTATTTAGCTCTTCACAATGTTCAATTATAATTTTTCTTAATTCGGCATCATCTATAGCAATAATTATTATATGTCCATCTTTTATAAATTTTTTATTATAATTTTCTTTTAAAATTTTAACTTTATATTTATTTAAGTTTAAAATTTCCTTAGAAATATCTTTAGCTAAAAAACTAACATTACATCCTTTTTCTAAAAATGTTTTACCTTTAATAAATGCAGCTCTTCCTCCACCTATAATTTTAACATTTAACTTTTTTCCAAATAAACTAATTCCTAAATAATTTATCTCACATTGAATACCTTGTTTAAAATTCTTACACACTCAGTTTCACACCCTCTAAGCTTTTCTTCTTTTAATACTTCTATAGCTCTATTTATATATGCATCAGAAGCACTTTTTATAAGAGTCTTCACTAGCTTTTCATTATTGTTTTTATTTTTTTTCACAAAAGTATTTATTCTATCTTGAACTACATTATCTCCATACTCTTTTATTTTAATAATATGTGGTGATAAACTTCTTAGATTACACCAATTATTATATTCTTCAATAGTTTCATTTACTATGTACTTATAATTGTTCATTCTCATTTCTCTTATAAGTTTATTTTCATCATCAATAGCACTGATTAAATCTATATCATAAAGCTTAATTCTTTCTAATTCTTCTACCTTTTTTTCTACATCTCTAGGCACTGCTAAATCAAATATAGATATATCTTCACCGAAATTACTTAAATCATTGAACTTTATAACTTCATGTGGAGCTGCGGTACAAGAAATTATACATTGAACATTATTAATAAATTCATTTTTTCCATTATAATCTAAAATCTTAACTCTAGAATCTTCTAAATCATCTACAGAACTTTTTTTTCTTACCACAATATATAAATTATCTATTTTATGAGATAATACATGTTTAACAACTAATTTCCCAATTTCTCCATAACCAAGTACCATAAAATTTTTAGCTCCATTTTGTAGCCCTTTATTTACTGCTATAGAAGCAGATGAAACTGGAATTTCAAACATCTTGCTTTCAGTTCTAAATTTTTTACCACAGGCAATAGCATCTTGAAATAACCTTTGTAATTCTTTACTAACAGCCTTTCTCTCTAATGATATAAAATAGGAGTTTTTTATCTGACCTAATATTTGATCTTCCCCTAGTATACGAGAATGAAAACCACAAACTACTTCCATCAAATGTCTTATGGCATCCCTATTCATTGATAAAAAAACATATTTTTCAAATTCTATATTCCATCCAAATACTGAAAATATTTTGTTTAAAATTTCTTTTAAATCATTTATTTTTTTTATTCCTACTCCTGATTTATTACAAAATTTTATTAGTATATTTTCTGTAATTTCTTCTATATAATTAATATTTTCTTCATCGCAAAAATTTTTAAACATAATATACTTAGTATCATTAAATAAATCATTAATTTCAATATTTGATAATCCTAATTCAATTTCTTTTGGTTTTAAGTTTTTATTATCTAACTTTTTTATATTTAACTTGTTTAAACAAATATTATTATATTCATCTAATATTAGATTCTTATTATTATCTTTTAAATATAAATGATCATTATCAATAAAATCATTATATACATAATCTAATAATGTACCATCTAAATTATTATCATCAATAAAAGTTTCATTTATATTAAAATCTTCAATACATTCATTTAAATATTTAAAGTTAATAGATAAATTTTTTAATTTATCTATTAATTTATTTAAATAAGTTATTATCCACATTTGTAAATTCCTCCTCTTTTTGATTTCTTTGGTTTTTGTTTTAATTATATCAAATTTTTTTCTTTTTTTCTTTATTATCATTTACGAGTATTTTATTTAAGAATATAAATTTCATAACTTCATTATTAATGATAAAATAAAAAACCTCCTAAATTTAATCAGGAGGTTTTTTTAATATTTAATTAACTTTAACCATAATATTCTTCTTCATCAGGTATAAAATCATTAGCTTCCCCAAATACCCATTTATTAATTTCATTATCATAAATTAAAAATTTAAGTGTTTCATTAATGTATTGTATACTATAAAC
>NZ_WHJC01000140.1 GCF_009295725.1 Clostridium tarantellae | reverse complement strand
CTATTTAATAATATACACTATATATGATGAAAAATAAAGAGGTGTTTTACAAAAAAATCATTTTTTAAGATTATGTAGAATAAATATAAGTATTTTGAATAAAATAAATTATAAGTATTACAGGAGGGTTAAATATGGGAATTGAGTCCATTATGTTAATTGGATTAGCTCTAGCTATGGATGCTTCAGCAATAGCTTTAAGTATAGGGATTAATCCATCTGTATCTAAAAAAGGAAAGGTTATGTTTGCCCTATCTTTTGCTTTTTTTCAATGTATTTTAAGTTTTATAGGAGCTTACGGCGGAATAGTATTTGAAACATATGTAGCAACTATACCTAATATAATAGGAGGAATGATAATATCTTTTGTAGGAGTTATGATGATAAAAGAAGGGATGGAAAATAAAGAAGAATCTATTTTAGATAAATTTAAAATGTACATTATATTAGGAATATCTGTTAGTATAGATGCTTTAGTGATAGGTTTTACTGCTTTAAGTTATACTAATGATATGAGTATTTTATTTACGAATTCATTAATTATAGGAATAATAACTTTAATATTAAGTTCCTTTGCATTTGTTTTTTCTAAATTAGTAAAGAAAATAAAGTTTATTGCTAAGTATGCAGATTATATAGGAGGAATAATACTTTTTTTATTTGGATTAAAAATGATGTTTATATAAAAAAGTATATGCTATAAAAACTGTGTGTTATAATAAGTATATATAAGAATGTAAATATACTTTAGGAGTTTTTAATATGAATACAATAGACATTTTAAAAGAAAAAGATATTAAAATTACAAAAGGTAGAATAGACATATATAATATACTTATAAATGTGGAAAATGGTATTACTGCTGATTACATATATATGGAATGTAAAAAACAAAAGAAAAACTTAAATTTATCTACTATTTATAGAACTTTGGAATTATTTCAAGAGAAAGATTTAATAGAAAAATTTGATTTAGGAGAAGGTAAAAATTCTTATAGTATTAAGAAAAATTTCCATAAACATAAATTAGAATGTAATATATGTCATAAAGAGATAGAGGTTCCTTGCCCTATGCATCAAATAGAGGAAATGTTAAAAAATCAGACTGGTTTTAAATTAACAGAGCATAAATTAGTTTTAAAAGGATTATGTAAAGATTGTGATGATAAATAAATTAGAAGGTTAACATTAAGAAAAAATTAATGTTAACTTTTTTTATAGAATTTTTTAAAAATCTTTTAATTGGTAATTAATATTAGTATTATATTAAATAGAATTTATTTAAATAAGGGGCATATTATAATAAATTAATAAAATTAGCATTACCTATAATGGAAAAATTATCTTTGAAAAATAAAAAGGAAGTTAAAAACAAAATAAAATATAAGGAATTTGCTTAAAATAAAGAAACTATAAAATGTTTAATTTTATAGTTTCTTTTATAGCTTCTTTATTTTGAATTTTTAAAGATGTTTTCTATTAATTATTAAAGAAATTATTAATATGGTAACTGATGTTAAAGCAATTGTTCCACCAGGAGCTGTATTAACATAATAAGAAAGAATTAATCCACCAAGTACATCAATAGCACCAAATATCATAGATAAAATAAGAGTATTAGTAAATCCTTTTTTAAACTGTAGTGCAGTTGCAACAGGAATAACTATAATTGATGATATAACTAAAATTCCCATTACTCTAATAGAAACAGATATAGTTGCACCTACCATTAGAGTAAATAAATAATTAACTAATTTAGTATTTAATCCTGATACTTTAGCCCCTTCTTCATCAAAAGTAGTATAAATCAATTTATCATATAATAAAAAAATACCAATAAAACAAATAATAGCAACTATAAAAATTATAATTAAATCTTCTTTAGATACGGTTAAAATACTTCCGAATAAAAAAGAGTTAACTTTAGCAGATGCTTTACCACTGCTAATAAGTACTATAGCTATTCCTAAACTAAAAGTTAGCACTATGGACATTACTAGTTCTGCATATTTTTTATAATAGTTTCTTAAACCTTCTATTAAAAGAGCACATAATGAAGTAAATATAAAGGCTGTTAATAAAGGGTTTATTCCTAAAACTAATCCAATAGCAACTCCAGCAAAGGATGAGTGGGAAAGAGTATCTCCTATCATAGAATATCTCTTTAAAACTAAAAAAAGGCCTATACACGGGCATAATAAAGAAATTAAAATACCTGCACTAAAGGCGTTACGCATAAATTCAAGTTCAAACATTTTTAATTTACCTTTCTTTTAAATGTATCATCATTAATTTTTTTTATATATTCATTTAAATCATATAAATTAGCTATTCCAAATTTAAGTTCTAAAATATGAGATGAATATTTTAATGCTGTATTTTTGTTATGTTCAACAGTTACTATAGTAATATTATTTTCTTTATTTAATTTATATAAAAGCTTATAAATTTCTTCTTGAGTTTTTTCATCAATACCTGTAGTAGGTTCATCTAAAATTATCATTTTAGGATTTCCCATTAAAGCTCTAGCAATAAAAATTCTTTGTTGTTGTCCACCAGATAATGATCCAATTAATTTATTTTTAAAATTAAGCATATTGACTGATTGCAAAACTTTATTTATTTCATTAGAATCTTTAATTTTTAATGCTTTTAAATGAATTTTTAAAACCTCATAAACAGTTATTGAAAATTGAGGATTAAAATTATCTATTTTTTGTGGTACATAACCAATGCTATCACATTTTATTTCTACACTACCTTTACAAGGCTTTAAATGAGATAAAATAAGTTTAAGTAAAGTAGTTTTATAGCTACCGTTTTCCCCTACTATAGAAATAAATCCTTCAGTAGGAAATGATAAGTTTAAATGGTCTAATTGATATGGTTTAGTACCATTATAAGAAAAGCATAAATTGTTTATATTTATCAAAATTAATCACTCCTAAGTTAATACTAAGGATATTATACACTCAATTAGTAGTTTGATGCAAATAATTTGCATTTTTATTCTATAAAATTTTAATGTAAAAATATTATTTAGAAATAAAAAGTATAATATAAAAAAATATTAGTTTATTATAGGTAGGGTTTTTTCGATTAACCATGAAGAATTTTTTTGTTTATTTAAATACGCGTTATAAGTAATAGGGTTATGGGGTTCTTCTTTGTCTAAACCTAAAACTTCTACAATAGCAAAGTCATCATCAAGAAATATTAGTTCTAAATTTTTTACTTCATTAAGTTTTTTACTATAACCAGTAGTGGTTATTTGATATTTGGTAGCAAAATATAAGTCTTTACATTTATTTGTAATATAAAATTGAAAAGATAAAATACAACCAAAAAAAATAGATAATATAATAGCATAATAACGTAATCTTAATTTATTTTTTCTTATTGTGTTTTTTTTAAAAGAATGTTTCATTACATACCTCCTTTATTTAAAATATATAATAATATTTTACCAATATTTTACAAATATTTAAAGATACTTTTAATTAAAAATGGATATGATAATAATTACATGAGTATAATACTTGAAATTAAATTAATAAAACTTATAATTAAAGATAAGACATAATAGGGAAGGATGATATTGAATGGAATTTTCTTCATTAGTAATAATGGAAAAAGATAAACAAACAGGAGTATTTAAGGAACAGTTAGGAAGTTATTCTGTAGGAGAAGGAGCTAATTTTGTTAAAAAATTATATTGTGTAGATGGAGAAGTTAGTTTGTTTTTTGATACAAACAAAGATGTAGAAGAATGGGAATTTTCAGCTATATATGATTTATTTAATAAAAAAGCTTTTGAAGAACTTGGATATATATTTGAGGAAAAGGATGATGAATTTAATCCAACATGGATAGTTAAATTTAAATTTGATGAAGAACATGAAGAAACAAGAGCTATTATAAATGAACTATGTAATCTAATAAAAATTAATATGGAAAAAGTTTTTGAAGATATTAAAGGAAAAGAAAATGAATATAATTAAATAATTTAATTTAAGGTATAGAAAAAGGAGAGTAATAAATGAGTAAGGTTAACACACTTAAATTAAGACAAGAAATAGATGAAAAATTTAAATGGAATATAGAAAAAGTTTATAAAACTATAGAACATTGGGAAAATGATTTTAATGAATTAAAGAAGGAAGCTCCTTCTTTAAAAAACTTTGAAAATAAGTTAAATAATGTAGAAGAGTTAAAAACTTTTTTAAAACTTAGTGAAAGATTATCAAGAAAGTTAGAAAAATTATATGTTTTTGCTCATATGAGAAGTCATGAGGATACTGCTAATACTATTTATCAATCATTAGTAAATAAAATAGATCCGTATATGGCTGAATTTTCAAGTTACAGTGCTTTCTTTGTTCCAGAAATTTTATCTATTAACGAAGAAGTTATAAATAATATGATAGCAGAGGATTCAGAACTTAAAAAATATGATATTTTCTTTAAAAAAATTTTAAAGGAAAAACCACATATATTATCAAAGGAAGAAGAACAGTTATTAGCAACAGTATCTGATTGTTTAGGTGCTCCAGATAGTATTTATTCTATGTTAACAAATGCTGATATGTCTTTTGGTAATGTTAAAGATGAAAATAATAATGAGATACTGTTGACTGAGGGTAATTATGGAAGTCTAATAAGAAGTAAAGATAGAAGAGTTAGAGAAGAGGCATTTAAACTATTATTTAATACTTATAAAAAATTTGAAAATACTATAGCTACTAGCTTAACATCTTCATTAAAAAATAATATTTTTATGGCTAAAACTAGAAAATATAAATCTTCTTTAGAAGCTTCTTTAAAGCCTAATGATATACCAGTAGAAGTTTATTATAATGCTATAGATACTATTAACAAAAATATAAAATCTCTTCATAGATATGTAGATATAAAGAAAAAATTATTATCATTAGATAAAATTCATATGTATGATCTTTATGTGCCAGTAGTGGATACACCAAAAGAACATATAGAATATTTAGATGCTATAAAAATAGTTGAAGAGGGTTTAAATCCTTTAGGAGAAGAGTATTTAAATATTTTTAATGAAGGTATTAAAAGTGGTTGGGTAGATGTATATGAAAATAAAGGGAAAAGAAGTGGGGCATACTCTTGGGGTTCTTATGATACTATGCCTTATGTTCTCTTAAATTATAATTATGATTTAAATGATGTATCTACTTTAGCTCATGAAATGGGTCATTCCATTCATTCATATTATACAAGAGCAACGCAACCTTATGTTTATGGTAATTATACATTATTTTGTGCAGAGGTTGCATCTACTACTAATGAAATTCTACTTATTAATTATTTAATTAATAAAGAAGAAGATAGAAAGAAAAAATTATATTTAGTAAATCAAGAATTAGAACAAATAAGAACTACAGTTTTTAGACAATTAATGTTTGCTGAATTTGAACTTATAAATCATGAAACTATAGAAAAAGGTGAATCTTTAACTGCTAAAGATTTAAATAAAATTTGGAAAGATTTAAATGTTAAGTATTTTGGAGATAAAATGATAGTAGATGATGAAATTGAAATAGAATGGGCAAGAATACCACATTTCTATTCAGATTTTTATGTTTATCAATATGCTACAGGATATGCAGCTGCATCAGCTTTTGCAAAAGCAATACTTGAAAATGGAGAAGATTCAGTTAATAAGTATAAAAGCTTCTTAAAGGCTGGAGGTTCTATGTATCCAATAGATACTTTAAAAATGGCAGGTGTAGATATGACTACATCAAAACCATTAGAAGCAACTATAGAAAGATTTAATGAATTACTAAATATACTAGAAGAGCTAATATAAAGATTTAATAAGGATATAAAGTGGTGTGAAAAAAATATGAGTTTATTTCAGAAAGATTTTTTTAATATATTAATAAAGAATTATGGGTTTTATATATATGAAATAGAAAAAGAAAATAAATGGATAGCAATAAAAACAGTAGAAAATAGAGGATTATATTCTGTTATAATCTCTAAAGAAGATGAAGAGGAAGAAAATTTTAGAGAAGCAAAAGAATTTCTTGAAAGTAAAGGGGTACCTTATTCTATTCATAATGTAATATTATCAACTAATAATTTAGGATCAAAAAAAGAAAATAGTATTATTACACATGATAATTATTATAGAATTGTTATAGATGTGAAAACTAAAAGTATTAACTCCTATAGTTTTAATTCAGAGCCATTAGTACAAATATTAGTATCTTTATTTAATGGTGGATATGAGAATAAAGTACCATGGTATAGAAAAATAAAGATTGGCAAAACAACAGCCATATTAATGGCAATAAATATATTGGTTTTTATTGGTTCTGTATTAGTTAGTACTTTTTTTACAGGTAGATTTTTTAGTAACTTATTAGAGGTGAATCCTAGAGTTTTATATATATTAGGAGCTAAAGATACTGTATCTATATTATATGGTGGGGAGTATTATAGATTAATTACATCTATGTTTCTTCATGGAGGTCTACTACATTTAGCATTTAATATGTATGCACTATATGCACTAGGTGATACTATAGAAATGATTTATGGAAGAGTAAAATATATAATAATTTATTTCTTTTCAGGAATTATGGCTAGTATTTTTAGTACTATTTTTGCAAGTAGATATATTGGAGTAGGAGCATCAGGTGCTATATTTGGACTTTTAGGAGCAGCATTAGTTTATGCATTTTATGAAAAGCATAGAATAGGAAAACATTTTTTTACTAATATAATAGTTGTAATTCTTACAAATGCTTTTATTGGTTTAAGTATACCTAATATAGATAATTCAGCTCATTTAGGTGGATTAATTAGTGGTTTAGCACTAAGTTTAGTTTTTTACAATATGAACTTGAAAAAAAGAATAAAATAAATTAAAAAGAAGATGAATAAATATTAAGTTCATCTTCTTTTTGCATTATATATTTTAATAAATAATGTTAAAGAGAAATAAATTTATAATAAGTAATGATTGCTATTTTCAATTATATTAATATAATATATACTAGGAAATATACATAGACAAGCTATATAGAAAGGGGTAACTTAAGTGAAAGTTTCGCAAGTAGAAATAAAATTAAGTTCTGAAGACTTATTAAGCATTATAAATGATGTTGTAAAAATTAATGGATTAATTATTAATGAACTTAATATAAATAAAGATATAGAAATAAGAGGAGTTTTTAAAAAGGTATTATCATTAGGATTTAAGGTTAATACTAGAATTATTGGGGTATACGAAAATAAATTAACTTTAAAGTTAATAAGTGCCAGTTTAATGAGTATAGGCATATTAAAATTTCTTAGAAAGTTAGCTTTAAAAATAGCATTAAAAGGATTTAAAGAACAAGGAATAATGGTTAAATCTGATGAAATAATAATAGATATAGATAAAATTTTAAATAAAGTACCTTTCTTGAACTTTAATATTTATGGAGTTTGGGTTAATAATGGAGATATTAAAGTTGATTTAAGGAATATTAATTTTTCATTAAATAATATGCAGTTAAAAGAACCTTCATTACAAATAGCCGTAAAAGAAGAAGAAGTTGAAGTGGAGAGTACAGAAGATTATATTATGCATATTGAAGTAAATAAGGTAGATGATGCTTATACTCATAGTAGAGAATATGTTGAAGAAAAGCTACCACAAGAAATAAAACCATATAAGGACTATATTTTATTTATTCCTGATATATTTGCATTAATATTAAGATTGTTCAAAGATAAAAGAGTAAGCAAAAAAATAAAAATAATGATGGGAATATGTGTAGGTTATATAAGTATTCCTTTTGATATATTACCAGATAAATTACCAATAATAGGTTCGTTAGATGATATAACTATATTATTTTTCTTATTAAATAGAATAATTAATGATGTACCAATGGAAGTTATATTAGAAAACTGGCAAGGAAAAAATGAATTAGTAGTAGTTTTAAAAAATACTATTGATTTTCTAATTGGATTTACAGGGGCTAAAAATGTGGAGACTATATATGAAGTAATAGATACTATAACTACAGTATAACTATGTATAGATAATTATATAAAAAAGAAAAGTTACATAAGACTTAAATGAATAGGATGTGAAATATTGGGTAAAAAAGTTTATGCTATAAAAGAGGGATATGATTTTAGTACAAATGAAAAAATTAAAAATAAGATAGTTAATACTTGGGCAGAGTGTTTAAAGTGTGTAAAAGGAGTAAAAGGTGCTAAATATAAAAGCTTTGAATCAATGGAAGAGGCTAAAAAATATTTAAATGATAATAATAAATTACTAAAAAAGGGGATAGATAATTATCCTGAAGATTATTTACATATATATGTGGATGGTAGCTATAATATGTCTACTAAAAGATATGCTTATGGAGTTGTAGCTGTAAGAGATAATGTGGTAGAGCATATTGAAAGTGGTTCTCCTTTAGATACAACTAAAAGTAATATAAGACAAATTGCTGGTGAACTTGAAGGAGCAGTAAAAGCTGTAGAATATGCATTAAAAAAAGGGGAGAAAAAGGTAGTTTTATTCCATGATTATGAAGGAATATTTCATCATGCCACAGGAAGCTGGGATAGAAGAGAAGAATCTTCGGAAATTTATTATGATAAAATGAATAAGCTATTTAAAGAAGGAATAGAAGTTATCTTTGTTAAGGTTGATAGTCATACAGGAGATCTATTCAATGAACTAGCAGATGAGAGATGCAAAAAAGAATTGAATATTGTTTCCGATAAAGTTGTTGAAAAATGGTTAAAACAAAATAAAATATATGTATGTGATGAAAAAGTTAAAGAACAAATTTTAGAATTAGCTAGTAAAAATGAAGATAATATAATTGTTAAAAATTTAAATAAAACAAGTATTAAACATAATGAAAATAAAGAACTAAAAGAAAATAATATTATTGATGAATTAATAATATTATTTAATGATTTATCCTTAGAAAAGAAATTAGATAGATTAAAATATGCTAAATATATTAATAAAAAATAATAT
>NZ_WHJC01000139.1 GCF_009295725.1 Clostridium tarantellae | reverse complement strand
TTAAAAATAAGCAAAAACTATTTAAAAATCTTGTTATTAATTTTATTTAATATAAAGGAGTGGCAATAAGGTGAAAAACAAAAGAAAAAACATAATTATTATATTATTAATAGGAATTTTTATAATATCATTTTTAAAACTTTATCCTTATAGACAATATAATACATTCACTTCTGAAAAAGAAATTTCAGTTTTTAATAATATAGCAAGTAAAGATGAAGAACTTTATGATAAGTTTAATACTCTTATTACAGATTTATTTGATCGAAGAAATAAATCTGTGTTAGTTAAAGATGCTGAAGCATTAAAGAAATTTTATGATTTAAATATAAAGGTAAGTTTATGGGCTTATGAAAGTGAAATAAAAAAAATAAAATATTTAACTAATTGGTCTGAAAAACAAGGAGTAAATTTTAGTGATATAAAATCTAAAGTAAAATTAAAAAAAGTAAAAGAAAAAGAAAAAGGGTTATACGGAGTAATATGTACTGTTTCTACAGAATTTACATATAGTTATTTGAATGAACAAGAAAAGAAAAATATATTTAGGTTAGGAACTCATCATTATTTAAATTTAAAAGAAAATGGAGATAGATATATTATTACTAAAGAATGGTATACAGATCCTTTTGCTGATTCATTAGATTTAAATAATATAAAATCTAATGAAATGAAGGAATATATTATTAAAAAAGAATATCCCAAATATATAATGAGTGAAAAAACTAAAAAAGCTATGGATTATGCTCATAGATATTGTGGTGCAGCAGCTGATGAAGAATTTGAATTTAAATACAATGAAAAATACACTGACTTTAACCCTCAAGGAGGAGATTGTGCTAATTTTGCATCTCAAATTCTTCATGAAGGAGCTGGTTTTAAAAAAAATGATGCTTGGAATTATTACAATGGAAATGGTAGTAAGGCATGGGTTAATGCTCAAGGGTTTAAAAATTATATGGTAGGAAGCGGAAGAGCATCGTATATAACAAAGGGTTCATATCAAAAAGTTTATAAATCAGCTTATAATATGAGACCAGGAGATTTTGTTGCTTATGAAAAGAAAGGAAGAGTAGTACATATTTCTACAGTAACAGGCTTGGATTCTAAGGGATATCCTTTAGTTACTTGCCATAATACTGATAGATATTTAGTACCTTATGATTTAGGATGGAGTAATAACAATATAATATTTCATTTAATTCATGTACATTATTAAATGAGTTTTTATTTAATTAAGAATTTTAGTAAATAAATATTTTGTATATTTTTAATTAGAGTTAAATTAGAATATTTTTTAATAAATTATTTTATACTAGAATGGTTTATTTTTCTTTTAAAGGGAGTAAATACAAATGAAAAATAAAAAA
The DNA here is from genome assembly GCF_009295725.1 of Clostridium tarantellae. Taxonomy (GTDB): domain Bacteria; phylum Bacillota; class Clostridia; order Clostridiales; family Clostridiaceae; genus Sarcina; species Sarcina tarantellae. The sequence goes on along the minus strand of NZ_WHJC01000139.1, from coordinate 7,667 downwards.
TTAATATCTATAATATTAAGTTCTATATTAGCTATTTCAAAAGGTAACATATATGCTTTAGAAAAAGAAAATATAATTACAAACAATAAAGAAGTTTTTAAAAATAAAATATTACAACAAGAAGAGTTAAAAATAAAAGATAATATAATAGATATTTTAGGATTTTCAAGTGAAAAAAAATTTAGTATAGGTTTTGACACTGATAAAAAAGAGTTTAAAGTATATAATCAACAAAATAAAGTTATTCATGATTATCATACAGTAATTAATAAGAAATATTTTTCTATTAAAGTATTTAGTAAAAATGGTATAGAAAAATTATCAATAGATTTAATAGGAGGAGATTTTGGTACAACAGATAAGTTAAATACACTAAAAGGTTTTAAATATGATTATGGGGATGTTATAAAACTCTATCACATGGAAGTTAATGGTAGGATGAAAATTTATGGGAACATTATAGATGCAAAAGAGGATTATTCAAGATATATAAAAGATCGTAAAAATATAGAAAATGTTTTTTTTCAAATAACAGAAAAGGGGTTAAAAGTAATATATCCACAGAATCCAATTATAGAGGGTGCAAATAATATAGAGATAAAAGAAGGAACTGATATTAATTTAAAAGAAGGAATTACTGCAAAGGATTTTTTTAATAATGATATAACAAGTAGAGTTTTAATAGAAGGAAATGTAGATAAGAATACAGTAGGTGAATATACAGTAAAATACACTATTACTGATGGCTTTGGAAAGACTTCAGAAATAAATAGAAAAATAAATATAATGGAAAAAGCTAAGATTGAAGACAATATTATAAACACTTCTGGTATATTTTGGAGAGATGCAGATTTTAAAATAGGTTTTGATGATTCTAAAAAAGAGTTTATAGTATTTGATCAAACCCCAAATGTTTTACATAGAGGATTTGGAGATATAGATTTTTGGAGTATTAGAATATTAAATTTTAATGGAGAAGAAAAATTTTCATTAAAATTAAAGGGGATAGATACTGCTAATTCTGACAAATTAGATGCTTTAAAAAATTTCAAGTATGAATATGGTGATCTTATAGAGTTATGGCATAAAGAACCTTCAAAAGAAAGAATAGATGGAAAGATTATAAATGCAAAACATCCTTATGAGAACAGAATAGAACCTTCGGATAATGTAAGATTTGAAATAACCAAAGATGGATTAAAGGCTATTTACAATGAAGCTCCAATAATAAAAGGAATAGAAAATATCACATTGAAAATTGGTGAAGATTTTGATCCTTTAAATGGAGTTTCAGTAGTTGATGATATGGATAAAGCTTTAACTGTAACAGTTAATGGAAATATAGACAAAAATAATCCAGGAGTATATGAATTAATTTACACAACTAAAGATAGATTTGGAAGTATAACTACAGGTAAAAGAAAAGTTACTGTTAGAGATTTAACTAATTTAGAAAAAAATATAATAAATATTAAAAATGATAAAAATAATCCCCTTTTATCCATTAAATTTAATATTGATTCAAAGACTATAAATTTAACAAAAAGTAATGAATATTTTAAATTAAATAAAAATGTAAGGGATTTTATTAAAATAAAAATATATGATTCAACAGAAAGAGAAAAGTTATCAATAGATATTTTAGGAGAAGATAAATCATCTATTAATAAATTAGATAGTTTACAAAATTTTAACTTTCAATATGGCGATAGCATAGAGTTTTTACAATGGGAGACAACTGAAGGAAATAATATAAATATTGAAGGAAATATTATAGATAGTAAGAGTGATTATTCTAAAGGTATAAATAAAAATATTTTAAATAATACAAAATTTAAGATTACCAGTAATGGATTACAAGCTTTTTATAATGAAAAACCAGTAATATTAGGTGTAGATGATATTACTATAAAAGTTGGAGATATATTTAATCCTTTAAGTAATATAACAGTTAATGATGATAAAGATAGTGATTTAATACCTACAGTAACAGGAGATGTTGATAATAATTTAGTTGGTACATATAAGTTAACTTATAATGTAAAAGACAAGGAAGGAAAAGAAACTAGTGTTGATAGAACTGTAACAGTAAGAAGTAATGAAAGACCTACTATATTAGGCGTAGAAGATAGTACAATAAAAGTTGGAGATTTTTTTGACAATAAATTAGGAATAACAGCTAATGATAAAGAAGATGGTGATTTAATTTCTTTAATAAAAGTTAATGGAATGGTGAATTTAAATAAGCCAGGAATATATAGATTGGTTTATTCAATAACAGATAAAGATGGTAATAAACGTGATGTTGAAAGAATTATAACAGTACGAAGTAATAATAAACCAGTAATAACAGGTATAAATGATATTATTATAAAAGTTGGAGATACTTTTGATAATAAATTAGGAATAACAGCTAATGATACAGAAGATGGTGATTTAACTTCAAAACTAGAAATTAGTGGAGATGTTAAAAATGAAGAAATAGGAGTATATCCTTTAGTTTATTCAGTAACAGATGCTGATGGAAATAAAACAAGTATAACAAGGGAAGTAACTATAAGAAGTAATTATGAACCTATAATAACAGGAACAAATAATATCACTATAAAGGTAGGAGAAAAATTTGATGTTTTAGAGGGAGTAAGTGCTAGTGATAAAGAAGATGGTGATTTAATAAGTTCTATTAAAGTATTAGGAGAAGTTCAAAATGAAAGTGTGGGAGAATATGATTTAATTTATTCAGTGAAGGATAGTGATGGCAATAAAGCAATAGAATCAAGAAAAGTCTTAGTTAGAAGTAATGATAAACCACAAATAATTGGAAATGAAAATACAACAATAAAGGTTGGAGATAGCTTTGAACCTATGCTTGGCATAGTGGCAATGGATAAGGAGGATGGAATTTTAACTAGTGGAGTTAAAGTTAATGGAAAAGTGGATACTTCTAAAGAGGGAATTTATGATTTAATATATTCTATAATAGATAAAGATAGCAATGAAAGTATTGTAACAAGAAGAGTTACAGTTAAAAGCAATAGTGTTCCAGAATTAAGTGGTGTGGATAATATAGAAATAAAATATAAAAAAGAATTTAATAAGTTTGAAGGGGTAACTGCAGTTGATAAAGAAGATGGAGATTTGACTAATTTAATACTTGTAGAAGGTAATGTAAATATTGATATACCTGGAGATTATCAATTAAATTACAAAGTAATAGATAGTGATGGAAATGAAAAAAAATTAATTAGGCAAATAAAAGTAAAATCAGATGAAAGACCAAATTTTAATGAAATTAATAATGTGATAGTAAAACAAGGGGAAAAGTTAAATTTAATGGAAGGCGTTGTAGCAAAAGATATAAAAGGAAATGATATAACAAAGCGTGTTATTATTAATGGTACTGTGGATACTGAAATAAGTGGAGTATACCATATAATTTACTCAGTAGCTGATAATGAAGGCAATAAAAGAAGCATTACAAGAACAGTAACAGTACAAAAGGATTCTACGCCAATAATAATAGGAGTAGAAAATATTTCATTAAAACTAGGAGAAGATTTTACTTATAATGACGGTATATTAGCGAGAGATAAGAAAGGAAATGATTTAACAGATTCAATAGTAGTAATAGGAGATGTAGATATTAATACTAAAGGAGAATATAAATTAGTTTACTCAGTAACTGATAAAGAAGGTAATGAACAGATTGTAAGCAGAATTATAAGTGTAGAAGAAGAAAGAGATAAAGGGAAAGAATTTTTAAATGATATAGTTATAAAAAAAGGTGAAGAATTTGATCCTTTAATAGGTATAGAAGAATATTATGATAAAAACAGTATAGAAGTTATAGGAGAAATAAATAAATATGAAGAAGGAACATACAATATAATTTATTCTATAACTGATAAAAAAGGAGATAAAAAAAGTATAACAAGAAAAGTAACAGTTAAAGAACAAGGGGAAGCTAATTTAATAGGAGTAGAAAATGTAAAAATAAAGGTTGGAGAAGCTTTTGATCCTATGAAAGGAATTCAGTTAGGATATAGTGATAAAAAAGAAGCTTTAGATATTGAAAATAATGTTAAAGTTGAAGGAGTGGTAGATACAAATAAGCCAGGTGTATATAACTTAATATATATTATTAAAAATAAAGAAGGAGATGAAAATAGAGTAAATAGGACTATAACCATTACTAATGAAGAGGCACCTATAATAAAAGGTATAGAAAATGTTATGATAAATACATATAAGCAATTTAATCCAATTACAGGCATTAATATAAAAGATAATAAAGATAATAATTTAATAAATAATATAAAAATAAATGGAGAAGTTAAGCAAAAAGAAGGTGAATATACAGTAAAGTATTCAGTAACTGATAATGATGGAAATACTGTAGAGGCAACACGAGTTATAACTGTTAAAAATATGGAGAAAGATAAAAATCATATAAAGAATACTAAGAATGAATTTATTATTTTATTGTCAAAATATAAATATAAATTACTGAGTGTAATAGGAGTAGTATTGCTTTCATTATTTATAGTTTTATTTAAAAGAAGAAAAAGAGAAAAGGATGAATTTGAAGAATAATATATATTAAATTTTAAAAAAGTAGTGGTATTAAAAATTTATTTTTAAAAATAAAAATTTAAAGATAAATTTAATTAATATCACTATTATTTTTGGGATAATAAGCCTAATTAGGAGAGTAAAAACATAATAAATTTTTTCTATTTTTATAATACTAAAGGTAATTAATAGTGCTTAAATGCAGAAAAATATATTATAAAAAATACATTATTAAATAAATTTGTTAAATATTATTTGATAATTAGCATTTCTTATAAATAAAGGAGTGTGGTAGTATGAAAAGTAAAAAAATAATAGCATTAGTAGTGGCAGCATCTTTAATAAACTCAGTAAGTAATTTAGGAGTTTTAGTTAATGCTACAGAAAAAGCAGTTAAAAATATTAATATACAAACACAGAAAGAAAAATCTAATATTGAAAATAATATTATAAATATTTGTGGATATATAGAAAAAAAAGTTGATTTTAAAATAGGGTTTAATGATACAAAAAAGGAATTTAAAGTATATGATCAAACTTCTAATATGTTGCACAAAGATTTTGGAGATAATAAGTTTTGGAGTATTAGAATATTTGATTCAGTAGGTAATGAAAAAAAATATATAGAATTAAAAGGAATAGATTATGCAAATTCTGAAAAATTAAATGATTTAAATGGATTTAAGTATGAATATGGAGATTATATAGAGTTATGGCATAAGGAGTCAATGCTTTTTAAACAAAGTATAGATGGTAATATTATAGATGTTTTTGATAAATATAATGTAAAATTACCAATCAATGATCTTGTTAGGTTTAAGATTACAAAAGAAGGGTTAAAAGTCATACCTACTAGTAAAAATTTAGATAATACTGTGATTTGCATTAAGGGAGATTGGTGGAAAAAATATAATGAATTTATAATTAACTTTGATAGAAGAGAAAATAAAATTAAATTAACTAATAGAGCAAATTGGTATAGTTATAAAAGTATAGGTTATGGTAATTATTGTACAATACAAATATTTAGAAAAAATGTAGGAGAAGTTTTTAAAGCTGAATTAAATGGATATGATACTGGTCAGAGTGATAAATTAAATGGATTACATAATTTTAAATATGAATATGGAGATGTTATAAAAATATGGCATAAGGATTTTAATCATCAAATTATTAAAGGGCATGTAATTGATGCTACTAAAAATTACAATTTTTATAGAAATGAATCATTAAGTGATTATAAGCTTAACAATTTAGGATTTCAAATTAATGAAAATGGATTAAAAGAAGTTAATAATAATGCACCTGTAGTAATGGGACCAGATTATATAGATTTAAATATTGGAGATAGTTTAAGTTTAGAAGAATTAAAGAAAAGATATGTTGCTTCAGATGATTTAGATGGTGATATATCATCAACAATAAAGTTTTATCTAAAGGACTGGAATTTTATTAATACTATTGATTCAGAAAAAATTTTACAGAAAAAAACAATAAATACATCTGTTCCAGCTACATGTAAAATAGAATTTAAAGCAATAGATAGTTGGGGAAAAGAAGGTAGTCATTTAACAACTGTAAGAGTAATATCTAAATTAGAAAAAAATAATATAAATATTTTAGGCTATAATAGCGAAAAAAAATTTAATATAGGGTTTGATGAAAGAACAAAAAAAATTAAGGTAGAAAATCAAAAAAATGAAGCTATTCATGATTATGAGACTGTAATAGATAAAGATTATTTTTCTATAAAGATTTTAGATAAAAATAATAATGAAAAAGCTTATGTAAAATTAATAGGAGGAGATTTTGGAACTTCTGATAAATTGAATGTGTTAAAGGATTTAAGTTATGAATATGGAGATGTTTTAATTTTATATCATAGAGAAAAAGGAAGATTAACCATTGATGGTGAAATAATAAATTCAAAAGAAGATTATGCAGATGGAGTTAATGATGAAGAAAATTTAAATAATACAGTATTTAAAATAACACAAAATGGATTGGAAGCTATATATAATGAAGCACCGATTATACAAGGTATTGAAGATATTATTTTAACTAAAGAATCCCATGAAAATTTAGCTAATAAACTTTTCCAAATAAATTTAAAAAATAAAGAAGTTATTAGAGCAATAGATGAAGTTGAAGGCGATATTACAAAAAAGTTAAATATAGAAGGAGAGTTTGATTTAGAAACACCTGGAGAATATATAATAAAATATAGTGTTTCAGATTCATGGGGAAGAACTACAGAAAAATTAAGAAAAATTACCATTATAGAACCAAATAAAATAGAAGAAAATTTTATAAGAGTTGATGGTTTTGGTAATTGGGGTGAAAGGGATAAGTTTAAAATTGGTTTTGAGGATATAAATAAAACTATAAAAGTATATGATCAAAAATCAGATGAAATACATAATCTTTTTAATAATTATTTTAATATAAGCATTTTTAATAAAATGGGTAAAGAAAAAAAATCAGTGACTATAAGTGGAAAAGATAGAGGAAATTCAGATAAAATAAATGAAATAAATGGATTTCAATATGAATATGGAGATTTAATAAAATTATGGCATGCGGAACCTAATAAACTTCATATTAAAGGGGAAGTTATAGATGCAACAAAAGATTATTCAAATGAAAATACTGGTGTTAGTAGAAATGATTTAGTTTTAGAAATAACTAAAGATGGGTTGAAAGAAGTACAAATAGGAGTTCCAGCTATAAGTGGGGCAGAAGAAATAACAATTAGAAAAGGGCAGCAAATTAATTTAATAGAAGGAGTTACTGCCAGTGATGAAAGAGAAGGAAATATTAGCGAGAAGATAACTGTTAGAAATAATAATTTAGATATAAATACTGTAGGTGAATATGTTGTAGAATATATTGTTTCTAATAGCTTAGGAAAAGAAAATAGAGTTAATAGAAAAATTAAAGTAATTGAAGTACCTAAACTTGAAAAGAATAAAATAAATATTTTAGGTTATAATAGCGAAAAAAAATTTAATATAGGCTTTGATGAAGTAACAAAAAAAATTAATGTAGAAAATCAAAAAAATGAAGCTATTCATGATTATAAGACTATAATAGAT
>NZ_WHJC01000138.1 GCF_009295725.1 Clostridium tarantellae | reverse complement strand
ATTATATTGTATATATAAAATTGAAATTATCAATACAACAAAATTTTCAAATCCTCTTTTATAAAAAATATTTTTATACTCAACTAGATAACTGTTTAATGTTTTAATTATAGATTTTTCGTCAATACTATTTATATAACCAAATTTATCCTGTGTTTTATTAGTATTTGTTGTGTTAATAGTTTGCACAGTTTTTAGGAATTTGGTTCGTTTTTTATTTTAGAATTAAGATTGATCTTTATTTTTCATTTAATAATATTAGATAATTTTAAAAAGTTAAATATATGAATAATTTCTAAAAAAATATTAAAGAATATTTTTTTTATCTACTATTATTTAAAGAATTTTTATTGTTCACAGAATTAAGTTATTATATATATAAATAATATAATTGGGGTGATAAAATGAATAGATTAAAATTAATTTTACCAACACTAGAAGATAAAGATAAAATTATGGATTATAAAAAAGAATTTATTGAACATGGAGATAGTTTAGATGGTACTGCTGGTTTAGGCAATATTGAAATTTTTGAAGATTGGTATAGTGCAATTTGTGATAATTCCAAAGAAGAAACAGTTAGAGAAGGGTTGGTACCATCTACCACATATATGGCTATTTCTTTAACAGATAATAAATTAATAGGCATGATAGATATTAGACATGGATTAAATGATTATTTATTAAACTTTGGTGGACACATTGGTTATAGCATTAGAAAATGTGAAAGAAGAAAAGGATATGCTACTGAAATGTTATCTTTAGCACTATTATACTGTAAAGAATTAAAGATAAAGAAAGTTTTACTTACTTGTGATAAAAATAATATGGCATCTTCTAAAACTATTATTAAAAATGGTGGGAATTTAGAAAATGAAGTAAGTAAAGGTGAGAGGATAACCCAAAGATATTGGATAAATTTAAATGATGAAAGTTAATATTTTAACATTGTTTATTTAAATTTACCAAAATAAATTATAAGTGAAAATTATTATCAGTATTTAAGAATATATTCATTTAAATTTATAATTTAGCATAAATAACCATATTAAAGCTTATCTTTTATATTTATGCAAATTTGAAGTATAAGTATTATTTGATATAATATGGATATAGCATGATGTAAATTTAAAAATTCACACAAAAACAAGGTAAGGAGGGAGTTATAAAAAATGATTTTTTATAGCGAAAAAAATGAAAAAATTAGCAAAAATTCTTACGGTTTTAATATTAGCATTAAGTTTATCAGCATGTGGAGAAAATAATACTAACAAATACTTAGAAGATGGGAAAAATGCTCTAGCTAATGAACAATATGAACAAGCATTTTTAGATTTTAAGGCAGTTTTACATGAAAATAAGGATAATGAAGAAGCTATTACCTTATCTAATATTGTTCTATCATATTTACAAGCTAAAAAATATTATGATGATGATAATTTTTATTTAGCTAAAAAAGCTCTAGATAACATAGATCCAAGTTATACTCAATACAAGAAATTAAAAGAAAATATAGATTCTTTAAAATCTAAAATAGATGAAGCATTATCTTAACTTGAAAAAATCATATATTAAAGGATAAAAAACTATAAAAATTAAATAATTAAGTCATTGATAAAAAAATTTATCAATGACTTAATTATTTAAAAGTTAGTTTTTTATTAAATTGGAAATTTTAATTATGAATGATTTATAGATACTTTTGTATATGGAATACATATATTTTTTTTACATTCTATTTTTATTTTTAATACTCTTGTAGTTAAATAGTTAATATATGGTTCATTGTGAAAAGTAATAAAATAATTTCCTGTATTTGAAATTTTAAAAGAATATTTACCTTCATTATTTGTTAAACAGTTATAAAGCTCTTTACCATCTTTTATTAAAGTAACCTTTAGGTTTTTTATTCCATTACCAGTACACACATTAATAACTTTTCCATAAATATTACTTTCTGAATTTTTATTACAACAAGGTTTTTTTATAGCTACCTTTGTGCAAAGATTACATAAAGTTTTATAACATTCTAGATTTATTTCAAATATTCTTTCAGTAATAAAACACATATTTTTTGAAGTAGCAAATTCAATAAAATAAATTCCAGCCTTTGAAACCTTAAACCAATAAAATCCGCTACTATTTGTGGAATGTTTCGCAACTCTTTTGCCATCTTTCACTAAATAAACTACTAAGTTTTCAACAGGACAACAATTACATACATTAATTACTTTACCACAAACAGTACTAGTACAAGGTATTTTTTTATATGGTGCATCTATATGGTCAGTTATTTGTCCACCTATTACATCAAAACAAGGAGTTTTACCATTTTCATCAACTAAATTTCTTGTAGTAACAAATTTATATTTATCAATTGGACTAAACATGGCAAAATATCTTCCTACATCTACATTATTAATATTGTATCTGCCACTTGAATCTGTAATAGCACTATAATTAGTTTTTTCTCCATCAATACAATGGAATATTTCAACTGTTACTCCACCTATTCCTTGTTCATCATCATCTTTTATACCATTTTCATTAATATCATACCAAGCTATACCACTTATTCCTCCAAAGGAAAGTAATCCTGCATCTATATTTAAATTTATTTCATTTACTTCTAAATTTATAATATCTGTTCTACTGGTTTCCTTATTAACTTTAGAGTTTTTACTTAGGTCAGTTCCAGCATTTTTTATAGTAAAATCATATCCTGCTGGTTTTATAAAGCCTACAGTATATGGGCCAGACTTTAAATTATCAAATAAATATTTGCCATTTAAATCCGTTCTAGTAGTTTGTATAGGTTCATTAAAATTATCTTTATATAAATTTACAATAATATTGGCTATACCTCTTTCTCCATTATCTTGAATACCATTTCCATTTAAATCATTCCACACAAAATCACCAATAGAACTTTTTTCAACTAATGTTAATGTTGGAGGAGTTTCTTCTTGTCCACCATCAAAAATTATGGTAGCTTGGTTTCTTATTGGATTAGGATTTGGTAAAACATTACCTATTCTTACCTTAAATACAATGGTTATAGTTTCATTTGATTGTATAGTACCTATATTTAAACCATTATTTAAATTAACATTTGGAACTATTTGTCCTTTTAAAATTAAGGAATTATTTATAAAGGTTGTTCCATTTGGAATTTGGTCTATTAATCTTACATTTGTTATAGCTAGTATTCCATTGTTAACTATAGTTATGGTATAAGTTAATTCATCTCCTATTTGGGCTTTTGATAAATTTACTTTTTTATCTACCAATACATTTTTTATATCTATTAATGGAGCATCTACAGTTAATATTTCTTGCCCTGGAGCTAAAGTAAAGCAAGTACTATCGCCATTGTTATTTACTAAATTACCTACAGTTACAAATCTATAGCCATTAGGTTTTGAAAATTTAGCATAATATCTATCTGGAAGTACGTCTTCTATAAGGTATTTTCCATTAGAGTTTGTTGTAGCTGTATATTGACTTTTGGAATTATCCCTACAATAATACAAAACAACTTGTACACCGCGTAACCCTATTTCTCCAGGATCTTGCCTACCATTTTCATTTTTATCTACCCATACAGTATCTCCAACTTTACATAATTTTATTAAACCAGCATCTATATTTAGATTTTCTTCATTTCTCTTTAAAGTTATATTGTCCGTTCTTCCAGTACCTATATTAACCTTTGAGTTTTTGCTTATATCAACACCAATACCTTTTCTAGTAAAAGAGTAATCTTTTGGTTTACTAAATTCAACAGTGTATTCTCCAGCTCTTAAGTTGTCAAACAAATATTTTCCATTAACATTTGTAGTGGTAGTTCTTAATGCTACATTTAAATTATTAGACCTAAATAGTTTTACAGTTATATTTCCTAACCCTCTTTCTCCTGAATCTTGTATACCATTTCCATTTAAGTCATTCCATACAAAATCACCAATAGAACTTTTTTCAACGGTTGTTACTGTTGGTGGAGTTTCTTCTTGTCCTCCATCAAAGGTTATAGTAGCTTTATTTCGTATTGGATTAGGATTTGGTAAAACATTACCTATTCTTATTTTAAAGGTAATAGTTAGGGTTTCTTTTGCTTGCACAGTGCCTATATTTATTCCATTATTTAAATTAACATTTGAAACTGGTTGTCCTTTTAATATTAAAGAATTATTAACAAAGGTAGTTCCATTTGGAATTTGGTCTATTAATCTTACATTTGTTAAAGCCACTGCGCCATTATTAATTATGGTTATGGTGTAAGTTAATTCATCTCCTATTTGAGCCCTTGATAAATTAGCAGCTTTATTTACAGATACATTTTTTATATCTATTAATGGAGCATCCACATCTAATTTTTCTTCACCAGGATTTAAAGAAAAACATTTACTATCTCCATTAGCATTTACTAAATTACCTGCTGTTACAAAGTTATATCCACTAGGCTTTGAAAATTTAGCATAATATCTATCTGGAAGGACATCTTCTATAAGATATTTTCCATTAGAGTTTGTTATTGCTGTATATTGACTTTTTGAATTATCCCTACAATAATGCAAAACAACTTGTACTCCGCTTATACCTACTTCAGTAGCTTCTTGCCTTCCATTTTGATTTTTATCTAACCATACTGTATCTCCAACTTTAGATAATCTTATTAAACCAGCATCTATATTTAGATTTTCTTCATTTCTATTTAAATTTATGCTAGCTGTTCTTCCAGTGCTTATATTAACCTTTGAGTTCTTGCTTATATCAGTACCTACCCCTTTTCTGGTGAAAGCATAACCATTGGGTTTAGTAAATTCAACAATATATGATCCAGCTCTTAAATTATCAAATAAATATTTCCCATTAGAATTTGTAGTGGTAGTTCTTAATACTGTATTTAAATTATTAGAACTATATAATTTTACAGTTATATTTTCTATTCCTTGTTCTCCTGAATCTTGAATACCATTTCCATTTAAGTCATTCCATACAAAATCACCAATAGAACTTTTTTCAACGGTTGTTACTGTTGGTGGAGTTTCCGTTCTTCCTCCTTGGAAAATTATTGTTGCTTTGTTTTGTATTGGATTAGGATTAGGAAGGGTATTTCCTATTTTAACTTTAAACTTAACAATTATTGTTTGATTTACTGATACTGTTCCTATATTTAGTCCTGTATTTAAATTAACGTTAGCTAGGGTTTGACCATCTAAAGTTAAAGAACCATTTATAAAAGTAGTTCCATTTGGAATTTGGTCTATTAAAGTTACATTTCTTATTTCTTCTTTTCCATTATTAATAATCGTTATGGTATAGGTTAATTCATCTCCTATTTGGGCTCTTGATAAATCTACTTCTTTATTTACAGATACATTTTTTATATCTATTAATGGAGCATCCACATCTAATTTTTCTTGTCCTGTTGTTAAAGTAAAGCAACTAGTTTCACCATTACTATTTACTAAGTTACCTACAGTTACAAATCTATATCCATTAGGTTTTGAAAAAACCGCATAATATCTTCCAGGCTGTATATTTTCTATAATGTATTTTCCATTATTGTTTGTAGTAGTATTATATAAACTGTTAGCTTTAGCTCTATCATTACAAGCATATAAATTAACTTGTATATTACCTACACCAGATTCTCTAGCATCTTCTATTCCATTTTCATTTCTATCTAACCATACAGTATCTCCAACTTTGCATAACCTTATTAATCCCGCATCTATATCATTATTAGTTTCATCACTAATTAATGTTATTTCATCTGTAAATCCAGATTGTTTGTCTGCTTTAGAAGTTTTAGTTTTATCACTAGAAGCATCTTTAGTTGTAAAATCAAACCCATTAGGTTTAGTGAATTTAACTTTATATTTGCCAGGTTTTATTCCTGTGAAAGAATAAATACCATTTGAATCAGTAGTAGTACGTTGTATAACAGATCTTGGCCCTAAATCATTTGATCTATATAAGTCTACTGTAACATTAGCTATTCCAGGCTCATTAGCATCTTGTATTCCATTTAAATTTCTATCTTCCCAAACCTTATCACCTATATTTGTTAATTTTATTAATCCAGCATCTATACTTAAATCTTCATCAGGAGTATCACCTATTCCTATATATATTTCATCAGTAAAACCAGTATCTGTAATTACATTAGAATTTTTATCAGTAGGATTAATATATTTAAGAGTAAATTCATAACCACTAGGTTTTATAAATTGAACCAAGTATATATTTCTTGATAAATTATTAAATAAATAATATCCAGGTTGATCATTTATATTATTGGCTGTGAAAGTAGTTTGTAAAACCTTAGAATTACCTTTCTCATATAAATTAACTTTTATGCCATTTAAGCCAGACTCTCCTGCATCTTGAAGACCATTACTATTTAAGTCATACCAAACAAAATCGCCTATTATTCCTATTGTAATTTTTGGGGTTTTAACTTCTATTCCTGACTTTTCAGGCTCAGTAGGTAAAAATTGTCTAGTAGTTATATTATCAAAGGGGTCTATATAGCTACCTCTAAGAGCAAAGCTATTCCAAGCAGTAAGTCCTTCTCTAGCTCCTACAGGAGTAATAGCTTTAAGGGTTATAATTAAACTTTCACCAGGTAAAATTTTATCTGAACTGGTGATTTTAAAAGCACGATTATTTATTATTGGACTTGGTACTATTGTACTCCAGTCATTTGATGATCCAATTTCATTTCCATTAGCATCAAATCTAATTGGATCATCACTTTGAGAATATTCTACCTTTAAAGAAGGAGTAACTCTAGATGAGGAAAGAGTTGCTATTACTTCTGAAATTTCATAAACTCTAAACTGAGAACCTCTAAGGGAAGTAGGTAATATAACTCCTGTATCTCCTACATGAGGAAGTATATCTATAAGTTCTATGGTTTCTAAATCTACATTTCCATTATTAGTAATAGTTAATTTATATTCATTAGCTGCCCCTTGAAGAGTTGAACCCAGATTAGGGTTTTCTGTAAAATCTTGATCTAAGGGACCCTTTAATTTTTTGTCAGAAGCTAAACTTATACCTAGTAAAATTTTATTGGTTACTTCATTACTTTCAAGCAAGATTTCACCTGTTATATTATCTCCATCTCTATCATCAGTATCTCTATAAGATTTACTACCATAGAGTAATTTAGTTGTATCTACTATAGCTCTATTTCCGTTAGTACCTAAAATGGTGGTATTTTTAACAACCCCTTTTGCTCCTATTTTAACTTTAACATCAAATTCTACAGAAAATTCTCCTCTTTGCTCTAAAGCAAAATTAGGTTTAAATTTAAATCTTATTAGAGTTTTTCCTGTGTTATTAAAATTAGGTATACGCTGAACTGTAATAGGTGATACAACATTGGTGAAATCTGAGTCCGTAGATTTTTTAGTAGTTTGAGTAAAATAATTATAATAGGAATAAACTTCATTACCTAAATATTCTACCTTGTCATCTAATAAATCAGTGATTATAGGCTCATCAATTTGAGATCTTATACTACGAATTATTAATTTATATCTAATAGTGTCTCCTACTTTTACATCAGTATTAGGGGACACTTCTTCTTTTTTTACTATTAAATCAGAGAAGCCATCAAGGATAGTATTGAAAGTAGCAGTTTCATCAACTTCATTATTTTTAGATTGTACTATATTAGTTATATCTGTAGCTGTAGTATTTGCATCAATTATTCCATCTATAGCTAATGGAATATAAGCAAAAAATCCTACAGGTAATTTAGGTATAGTCCATCGTATTTTTGTTATTTTTTGTCCTTGGGAAACTATAGGTAAATCAATAAATTTTTCTTTATTAGCAGGAACAGTTTCTAAGGTTATAAAGTTTCCATCATTATTAATTTCGTATGATATTGTTATATTTCCAGTTAGGTTAAAATATTTTCCTAGGAAAATACCAAAAACTCCTGTATTTATTCTATTTGCAGTTACTTCAGGAGGTATTGTATCAGTAATTTGTACATTTTCTAAATCTACATTTGAATCATTTTTAGGATAGATAGTATAACTTATTTTATTTCCTTTAGTAGCATGGGTGGGACCTTCTTTATCTAAAACAAAAAGTATTTCTTTATTAGTTGTTGTGGCGGTATTTGTAACAGGAGTTTTAGCACCTGTATCATCGTTCCATTGCACAGTATTTCTTATAGTAGTTCCTCTTTGTAAAGCACTAGGTATTTTTACTACATATACAAATTTATACTCCGTTCCATAGTAATCAGGTAAAGTAAACTGAACATTATTACCAGATATTATTCCATTTAAATTGTTGTATCTATTATCATAGCCTGAAACATCTATTCCAATAGGAGAAGTAATGGAAGTATCAAAGGTAAATCCATTAGGCAATGTATCTACAATTCTAACATTAGTTATTTTTGCACCAAAGTCTCCATTTCCCTCTCTATTTTTTTTCAATTTATTTTTTAAAGTTAAAATGTATATTAAAGTTCCCCCAGCAGTTGGATTTACTCTGGAAGGAGCAACTATTTCTTTTTTTAATTCAAAGTCAGGAGTAAGTCTTAATGTTACACTAGAAGCATTAACTCTTTGTTCAGGTTCTGAATCCACCTTTAAAATAGCTGAATTAGTAAAATTTGTTCCACTAGATGTACCTAATTTAAACTTACAACTTATATTTAAAGCAGTAGAAACTCCTGTTTGAGGAATGGAATTAAAATCAAAGATAATTTTAGTTCCACTTTGTCGTCCTTGTTGAACATTTTCCTGTCTAATTGCTTTTAAAGGTGGTACCACTGGAGGCAATGTAAATTCTATATAATCCGGTATAAAATCTTCAATTATAGCAGAGGTTATTCCTTGAGTTAGATTACTAAAAGAGACATCTATGGTATATCTAAAGTTTTCTTCTAAATTAACGGTAGTATTACCAGTTAATGTTTTTCTAATAGTAGTGGCAACCTCTAATTCAGCTAAATTTTGGTATGCTATATTATTTTTTTCTTTAATTAAATTAATAGTAAAAAGGTTCAATTATTAAACCTCCTTTCTTGTAAATAAAAAGCTATTAATACAC
>NZ_WHJC01000137.1 GCF_009295725.1 Clostridium tarantellae | reverse complement strand
TATTTAAATTTAAAAATTATTAAAGGGGGAAGCTTTCAATGCGTATAGTAAAAGCAGAATTAAAGGCAGTAAGAAAGTTAGGAATTGATATTAAGCTAAGTAATGGAATGAGACAATTTATTATGTCTATAGATAAGAAAAATCTTTCTATGGATGATTTACTTAATTATGATGAAAATATGGAAATAAAAGTACATTCTATGGTGAGAAATTGTTGTGCTGCATGTCCAATAGTAGTGTTAGAAAAAGGAAAAAATGAAGCTGATGATAATGAATTAAAGGAAATTATAAGAAAGATTATAGAATTAGATGGAGAAAACATAAAAAAGGCACTAAATAAATAAATTTTAAATTAAGAGTACTGAAAATTTTCAGTACTCTTTTAAATTTAAATTTAAACATATCTAATCCAAAAGTAAATTACATAAAACCAACTCATTAAACCATGAATTATTGCCCAAGGTATGGATTGCCAAGAGGTATATGAAATTACCATGGCTAAGCAAGCGCCAAATGATATTCCAGACTTAACGGTTTTCTGAAAAACAACATTACCATTCATTTTAAATTCCTCCAAATTTTGCTATTTTAAAATATTAAATAAAATACTAAAAAGGAATGTAATATTTTAAAATAACAATTTCATTATTAAATTTATTTTGATATATATTATATCAGTTTTTTTCAAGAAAGAAATATTTACATGTTAATTGTAAATAAATTGTAAATATTTTGACATGGATGTATACAAAGTTCATTATGAATATGATAAAATATTTATATACGCTACAGGAAAATTGTGTAAAATAAAACATCGAAGGTAATGGCTAAGTAAACTCTATAAGACTAAGGATATAAAACTACTAATGAATATATTTGTTTTATTAGTAAATTTTAATTAGCATAATATTCTATACATAATAAGTATTTAAATTTTCTAATAAACATATATGATATGTATTTAAATTTAATAGATATTATAATAGGGGGAGAGAATTTTGCTTAAGTTTAATAAGAGAACAGTTGCTTTAGTTGTTGCAGCTACTTTTATAGTAGCAACATCAGAATCACTTTTAATGGGTGCTAAAAATATTGTAAATGCATTACCAAAGGAAGGAACTGAGTGGAATAATAATCCAAGAATTTTTCAAAAAAACAGAGAAGAAGCACATGCTACCTTTGTTTCTTATAAGGATAGTGTTACAGCTTTAGAGTATGAGAAAAAACCAGTAGGAGAAAGAGGTATTAGAGTTAATTCTGAATATCACCAATTATTGAATGGTGAATGGGATTTCAATATTGTAGATAAACCAGCAGACAAGCCTGAAATAGGTGAAAATGGTTTTGATATAACTGATTGGACTAAAATTCCAGTTCCAAGTAATTGGCAAACACAAGGACATGATTATCCTATTTATACAAATATAACATATCCATGGACAGGAAGAGAAAATCCAAAGCCACCAAATGCACCAACAAAATATAATCCAGTGGGAACTTATCAAAGAACATTTACAGTTCCAGAAGGATGGGAAGATGGAAGAAGAGTATATTTATCCTTCCAAGGTGTTGAATCAGCATTTTATGTTTGGATAAATGGACAAAAGGTAGGTTATAGTGAGGATAGTTATACTGCTAAAGATTTTGATATTACTGATTATTTAGTAGATGGAGAAAACACTATATCTGTACAAGTTTATAGATGGAGTGATGGTAGTTGGCTTGAAGACCAAGATTTTATTAGATTAAGTGGTATTTTTAGAGATGTAGCTATTTATTCTACTCCAGAGGTAAGAGTAAGAGATTTTAAAGTAGAAACAGACTTAGATGAAACATTTACAGACGGTAATTTAAAAGTAGATGTAGAACTTTCAAATTATTTGAAAAATAATGAAGAATATACTGTAGAAGCAATGTTATATGATGAAAATTTTGAATCAGCTATAGAATCACCAATAACAATGAATACTAACTTCTCAGATGCTACAAATTACAATGATAAGGCTACTAAGGTTCAATTAAAAGGCGATATGAATATAACTAATCCAAGAAAATGGTCAGCAGAAGATCCATATCTTTATACTTTAGTAATTTCTTTAAAAGATAAGGATGGAAATGAAGTAGAAGCTGTAAGTAGTAAGGTAGGATTTAAAGAGTTTTATATAGAAGATGGACAAATGAAGATAAATGGCGAATATATTATGTTTAAAGGGGTAAATCGTCATGAAACAGACCCAGAAACAGGAAGAACAGTATCCATAGAAAGTATGATTAAAGATATTGAAATAATGAAAGCTAATAATATAAACTCTGTTAGAACTTCTCATTATCCTAATAATCCAGCTTGGCTTGAGTTATGTGATGAATATGGTTTATATGTAGTAGATGAAGCTAATATAGAATCACATGCAGTTAGAGATTATTTACCAGGTAATTTAGAAGAATGGTATGATGCTAGTTTAGATAGAGTTATTAGTATGGTAGAAAGAGATAAAAATCATGCTTCTGTTGTAATGTGGTCTTTAGGTAATGAAGCTGGTGGTGGAGAAACCTTTAATATATTATCTAATTGGGTAAGAGAAAATGATAAAACTAGAGTAGTTCACTATGAAGGGGACTATTATGATGAAAGTGTATCAGATGTAGAAAGTCAAATGTATTGGGGAGTAGAAGGTGTAGAGAATTATGGTAAGAGTGGACGAAAAAAACCTTTTATTCTTTGTGAATATGCTCATAGTATGGGAAATAGTTTAGGTAATTTAGATCAATACTGGGAAGTATTTGAGAAGTATGAAAATCTTCAAGGTGGATTTATTTGGGATTTTGTAGATCAATCTTTATATAAAGAAATAGAAGGTGGAAATGGTGAAAAATTCTTAGCTTATGGTGGTGATTGGGGAGATAACCCTAATGACGGCAACTTTTGTGCTAATGGATTAATAAATGCAGATAGAACTGAAAAACCTCAAATGAAAGAATTAAAATACAACTATCAAAATATAGAAGTTAAAGATGTGGATGTAAGTAATGGTAAAATTTCTGTAGAAAATGAATTTATATTCACAAACTTAAATGAATATGCAGGAAAGTGGGAATTAAAACAGGATGGAGTTACTATACAAAGTGGTGATTTAAATGTGGATATAGATCCAGGAGTTACAGAAGAAATAACTGTACCATTTAAAATACCTGAAGAGGTAGATAAGGCTTCAGAATATTTTTTAGAATTAAGGTTTAATACAACTAAAGATGAAAAATGGGCAAAAGCAGGTCATGAAATTGCTAGTGAGCAATTTAAACTAAACTTTACTGATGAGGTTAAGGATGTAACAGATGTGGATAGTATGTCTCCTTTAAATACAGAGGAAACTGAAAGCAGTGTTAAAATTAAAGGAGAAAACTTTGATTTAAATTTTGATAAAGTGGAAGGTAATATAGATTCCTTTAAATATGAAGGAAGAGAATTATTAAGCACTCCAATAGAGCCAGATTTTTGGAGAGCTCCAAATGATAATGATGAAGGAAATGGAATGCAAAATAGAACTAAGACTTGGAGATACGCAGGTAGAGATAGAAGTATTTCTAATGTGGAAGTAGAAAAAGAAGAAAAATCAGTTACTATAAAGGTTGATGCAACACTTCCAACTACCACAGAATCTCAATATAAAAATATTATTACCGTTTATGGTAATGGAGATGTGGTTATAGGAGCAGAACTTAAACCAGGTTCTTCAAATTTACCTGAAATACCTGCTATAGGTATGACATTTAATATGCCACAGGAATTTGAAAACTTAGAGTGGTTTGGTAGAGGGCCTCATGAGAATTATTGGGATAGACAAAGAAGTTCTTTTGTAGGAAGATATGAAAGTACTGTAGAAGAACAATTTTTCCCTTATATAGATCCATCTGAAATGGGTAATAAGACAGATATAAGATGGATGACTTTAACTAATGATGATGGAGTGGGATTAATGGTATCTGGTGATCCTCATATTGAAGCAACGGCTCTTCATTATACGGAAGAGGAGTTAAGCAATAAACTTCATCCGCATGAGTTAGAAAAAAGTGATGATGTAGTTGTAAATGTAAACTATAGACAAATGGGAGTTGGTGGTGATGATAGTTGGGGATCTAGACCACATCCAGAATTCACATTAAATTCAGATAAAAATTACACTTACAGAATGAGATTAAAACCTATAAATATTTCAAAGGAAGATGCTAGTGAGGTAAATAAATTAGACTTACCATTTAATATTAAAGAAGACCAATCCATTGATATAAGCACTATGAAGGGTGAAGCACCAATTTTACCAAATAAATTGGAATTAGAATTATTAGATGGTGGAAGAAAAACTGTAGGAATAACTTGGGATGAAATAGATCCATCTTATTATGAAGAGATAGGAACTTTTAAGGTTGAAGGAACTGTAAAAGGAACTAAAACTAAAATAACTGCTAATGTAACGGTTAAAGCTATTGAATCTATTGAAAATGCTAATATGAGTACTTTAGTAGGAACAATGCCTAAACTACCTACAGCTTTAGAAGTAATTTATTCAGATGGAAGTAAAGTAAATGCAGTAGTTAATTGGAATGAAATAACTGAGGAGCAATTTGTTAACCCAGGTAAGGTTGAAGTTAAAGGTACAGTAGAAGTAGATGGACAAACTATACAGGTTAACACAATTATTTCAGTAACTACAGGAGATTATATTAGTGATTTAGAGTGGAAGAGTGCTACTACTGGATGGGGTACCATTAAAAAAGATAAATCTATTGATGGAAATACTATTACTTTATTTGATGGATTTAAAAATGTGAAGTTCAATAAAGGAATAGGAACCCATTCTAACTCTACAATAGTTTATGATATTTCTGGAAAAGATTATAAATTCTTTGAAAGTTATATAGGATTAGATCAAGAAATAAATGCACCACAGTGTGATGGTATAAGATATACTATTGTAGTTGATAATGAGCAGGTTTATGATAGTGGTAAAATGATGCCTAAAGATAAAGCTAAATTTATAAGAATTGATATAGAAGATGCTAGCGAAATTAAGTTAATAGTAGATAAAGTAGGTAATGATAGTAATGATCATGCTGACTGGGCAAATGCTATGTTTGTTAAGGAAGTAGCAGATAATAAATTAGAGTTAGCTACATTGGTTAATAATGCTAAAGAACTTAATAATAATGCAGTAGAAGGTATAGCAGTAGGAGAATATCATCTAGGTGCCAAAAAAGAATTAGAAGATGCAATTACCTTAGCTGAAAGTATATTAAACAATGAAGAAGCTAAAGAAGAGGAATTAATTATAGCTATTGGAGAATTAACTAGGGCTTTAGAAAAATTTAATAGTAGAATTATTACAGAAAGTACAGGAGATTTAAACAATAATGGTAACTTTGAAGCGGGAGATATAGCTCTTATTTCAAGATATTATGGTAAAAATTCTGTAGATAATGCAGAGATTTGGGAAAATATTAGTAAATATGATGTAAATAATGATGGGAAAATAGACATGTATGATTTGAATTTTGTTACTAACAAGGTTTTAAATAGCTAAAAATTAAAAAAGTTTATTAATAATATTTAGTCCTATGGTTTTGTAAAATTACCATAGGACTTTTAGAATGATGAAATAAGTGATTATTAAAAAAAATACAATAATTATACTTCAAAATGTACATTAAGTAATTTTAATATTCTTTCTATAGGAGTAATAATAGTATTTTTTTCATTACTACCACATAAAAGACCAATAGCTTTATTAGAAAAGTTTAAAACTAAACTACCAGAATCACCAGGTTCACTGATTTTAGTGGTAAGAATTTGATTACCTAAACGGAATTTTTTCTTTTCTCCTAATGTTAAAGTAGCATCAATGGAAGTAACAGTACCAGTTGTATATCCAGTGGTTCTACCTAATTTTTGAACTTGTTCATCTAAAGATACAGTGTTAAAAGTTCCTTTTATATTTCCTATATATCTAATAGATTTTTCTATAAGTAAAGGAGGTAAAGTTATTTCTGCTATGGCACAATCAACCCAATTTATAGGAAGCATATAATTAGAAATTTTTGATTTAGTACTATATTCTAAAACAATCCATTTGGATAATTTTGCCACTTTATTAGCCTTAATAGGCTTTGCATCATATTTTGCAGGTTGAAGGATGGAGGTTCCTTTTTTTATTTTATTATAATTACATAAAACATGATTATTACTTAAAATATATGGTGTATTATTAAAATTATCAAATACAATAGCACCTAAAGTTCCAGCAGAATCTGATTTAGAAGGACTTATACTATAGCCAGCTTGAAGAGGACGAAATCTTTCTTGTAATAAAAAAGGTTCAGGTTTTATTGGAACTAAGTTATTTAATGAAGACAAATTAGATTGGGATGGAGAGAAATTTTCTGTTGAAAACTTACCAGTTTCAATAACATCTGTAGTTATATTTAAAAAATTATTAGGAATAATTTCATGTTTATATAAATTATTTAAAGGTTTTTTATTTTCTACAAATACATGCAAGGAAGGAATGCCCGTATTAACATCTTTAATAACTTTATGTCCAAGTCCAACACCAACCACATTTTTTTTATTAAAGAAAAAATCACTATAATTTTTAATAATACTTTTTATTGAATGCTCTATAATAGATTTCATGTATATATCTCCTATATATAAATAAAGAGTTAAAGCATTTATATTAAAAAGCTTTTATATATTTTATAGTTTATTAAGAAGAAAAGTTACAGTTTAAAAAATATATATTAATATATGGAGAATTTTAGTTGAAACTATATTGTAAAGGTATGATAAGAATGAATAAAAAAATAGATTTATTAGAATTAGTAAAGGAATGTGAAAGAATAACTAATATAAAATTAGAAGTTCCCCTATTAATTAATAAAAGACTGAAAAAAAGTTTGGGAATAACTAGATATACTATAATAAAACAAGGAAGACAAAGTAAAATTAAACCAAAATCAATAGAGCTTAATGATAGATTTTTAAAAACAGCAACTAAAGAAGAAGTTAAGGAAGTAATAAGACATGAATATGCTCATTATTGTGCATTAAAGCAAGTAGGTAGGCATAATCATACAGACTATATATTTAAACTATGGTGCAAAAGATTAGGGGTAAGTAATAAAGCTACCATGGAAGTTAAAGGACTGCAAAGCAATAAAGAAAAATATACTGCATATTGTGTTCATTGTAATAAAAGAGTAGGTGGCTGTAAAACTTCTAGGCATAATCTAGTAAAAAAAACAAATTTATTTAAGACCAAATGTTGTTATGCTCCAGTAAGAATATTACAAAATTATTAGTAGAATGGAGTAGAATTATTATGAAAAAAATAGGACATAATTTATATGTGCACGTGAAATTTATTATGGAATTAGATAAAGAATTGATAGAAGAGGTAATTTTAGCTACAAAATACTTAGATAAGGATACATTTAAAGAATTTAATGTAATCAAGGTTAACATAAAGAAACCAGAGGTTAGTTTTATAATAAGTAAAGACTTTGATGAAGCTAGAGAACCGGAAATTCATTATAGTGTTAAAGTGAATTTAGATACAGAAAAAGTAACTAAGGTAAAAGGAAAAGAGCAAATTTATCATCATAAATGGCAATTTGCAAATGAAAACTATAGTGATTTTGATGTGAATGAAAGTAAAGCATGGTTAGAGAGATGGACAAACATATTACCAGCTAAAAGAGAGGTTAAAAGTAGAATTGGATATAAAAAGTATTGGGATGAAATATTAAAAAAATATAATTTAAGATACAAAAGAGTAATTTTATAGTAATACTAGTTTCTATGGAAAAGATTGAAGCTAGTATTTTTTATATGTATTAAAATTAAAAAATTAGTACATTTATAGATAAAAATGTTTACATATATATTTGAAATAATTTACAATTATAATGTGATATTAAAAATTTAACAGTAATTATAAAATAAGGGATTGAGAGAGAGGAATTTGTATGAGTAGAAATGGTAGCAAAATGAATGAGATGCAAGGTGTTTCAGCACATTTAGAACAAGTAGGGCCTAAATGGAGGAAAACAGGAGCTAAGTGTGATTATAATGATAATAATGTTTGTAAAAATTCGCAAATAGCAACTTATATGGGGAAGTGTGTAGGTGGAGTATGTGTGTATGATTATGTAAAAGGTATAAAGCATAAAGATATAGATAAGAATGTTTGTAATGAAGTTGAAAAACATTATACAGATAATAAATATGATGTGGAAACCTTAATTAATAAAAGCTTTGTTATTGAAGATATGGAAGATGGAGATGTGCTTCACATAACTTTTGTTAAAGAAGAAGTAAAAGAGAATAATAAAAACCATAAAGAGAATATTAAGGTAGCTATAACATCAGAATATGCACAAGCTATTTTAGGTAAAGGAAGAAATGAAGTATTTTCTGTTATACAAAATTTTAATGGTGTGGATTTGAAGTATAGATATAAAATTGTAAAAGTTTATTAAATTTTAAAATACTAGTTTCAGTAGTAAAAAACTGTAACTAGTATTTTTTATGTATAAAAAGCAATAAATTTTATTGCAAATTTATAAATATTAATAAGAAATGTTAAATATTATCATGTTAATGGTAATATATTACAAAATAATTAAATATTATAAGAGGAAAAATATAGGGTAAGGTATTAAAAATAAGAGGCGATGTACAAAATATTACAGATAAAAAGGGATATTTCTATTTTCAATTAAAAGATGGAAACAACAAAGTAGAATGTGTATTATTTAAAACTGATGATGATATACTTGAAGGAAAGAGAGTTAGAATAAATCATGCAAATGAAGCTAAGTTTTCTATAAGAGCGTCAGGTACAGTAAATAATCATAATGAAAAAATACAATTAGTAGTAGATAAGGTGTTTAATGAATATTAAAAAGCAAATAAAAAATATGAAATAATTGTATAAATAAAAAGTATTCTATATATATAAATTTTATTGCTTAACTGCTAATATCTTATGGGGAAGTACTACTGTATAAAATAACAGAGTTTTTTAAGTGCTCCCTTGTCCAAAATCAATGTATCTAAATGTAATAT
>NZ_WHJC01000136.1 GCF_009295725.1 Clostridium tarantellae | reverse complement strand
ATTTAGGATTTAGTTAAATATTATGAATTTTACGAACTGGTACATCCAAGGCTTAAATGCTATCTTATGATAGTAAAAGTGCGAATTATCTAA
Source organism: Clostridium tarantellae (assembly GCF_009295725.1). GTDB lineage: Bacteria > Bacillota > Clostridia > Clostridiales > Clostridiaceae > Sarcina > Sarcina tarantellae. The sequence goes on along the minus strand of NZ_WHJC01000136.1, from coordinate 9,180 downwards.
ATGAGTATATTTTAGTACATTTTTAGAACCAGGAATGGCTAAGGTATTAAAAACTTTTAATGTTAAACATTTTTGTGCACCTAAAGTAACACATAACACTAGAACATTTGAAAATATGATAAAAGAAGTTAAGAAAAAAGGATTGAAAGTTGAAGTTTTAAAAGCTGGTACAGGAGATAAATTTGATTTAGGAAAAGGAGCTAAAGTGGAAGTATTTTCACCTAATAAGGATAGCTATGATAATTTAAATAATTATTCTCCTATAATGAAATTTACTTTTGGTGAAAATAGCTTTTTATTTACTGGTGATGCTGAAAAAGAGGTAGAAAGAGAAGTGCTTGAAAGAGGATTTAATATAGATAGTGATGTGTTAAAAACAGGTCATCATGGTTCTCACAGCTCTTCATCAGAAGAATTTATAAAAGCTGTAAGTCCTAAAATTGCAATTATGTCTTTAGCAACTCATAATAAATATGGACATCCACATAAAGAAACAATTGAAACTTTTAAAAAATTTGGAGTTAAAACATATCAAACTAATTTAGATGGAGATATAGTTTTAGAATCTGATGGTCATAATATAACTAAAAAATAAATTTAAAATTTAAACACATACTAATAAAAAGTCTTAAATTTATAAGAATAAAGTGTACCCTTAGTCAAGGACATTTTAGAAATTTAAGGCTTTTTTAATATATTGTAATATCAAACCATAAAATAAACATTGTGTTTATTTTATGGTTTTATGCTAGAATAGTTTTTATATGTTATAATATTTAATTAAAGTAATAGAAAGAAGGATATACTATGGACGGCAAATGTTATTTTTGTGAAAAAGATTTAAAATCAAGATCAGCTCTTAAGCATATAAAAAGTTGCATAACAAGAGTTAGTAACGTAGAAGATATGAAAAATGATAGTTCTAAACTTATTAAAAAATATCTTATTCAAATTACACCAACTTATATGAAAAGTGAATATTGGATGTATATAACAATAGATGAAAACTTGAAATTAAAAGATTTAGACCAATTTTTAAGAAAAATTTGGTTAGAATGTTGTGGACATTTAAGTAGCTTTAAAATTTATGATGAAAAGTATGATTCAGATGTTAATGATGAAGATGAAGAGAATGAAGATTGTGATTTTTTTTCATGGACATTTAAAGATGCTAAAAGTTTAAATTATAAACTTAAAGATGTAATAAATATAGATGATATAGTTACATATAGTTATGATTGGGGTTCTACTACAGAGTTAAAATTAAAAATCATAGATAAATTTACTACTGGCAACAAAGAAAAGAAAATAGAAATAATAGCTAGAAATAGTGAACATACTGAAAATTGTTATATTTGTAGTAAAACCTCTACATATTATGATTATGAGAAAAATAGATACTTATGCAAATCATGTGTAAATAATTTAAAGTTATCAGAAGAAAGTATTGAAGAAGTAAGTTACTTAAATTCTCCTAGAGATGGTGTTTGTGGTTATGTAGGTGAAAGAGAAACTGAATTTGAATTTTTACCAGTTAAAATAAAAGAAAATTTAAATAATATGAAAAATTCATCAACTATATTTAAAAAAAATAAAAAAGAAATTTTATTAGAGTCTTTATATAAAACAACAAAAGAATTTAATGAATTAAAACCATGGGAAACTCTTTTTGACACAGAATTTTTTGTAATAAAATTTCCTGAAAAAGATGATATAATTCTTTGTTCTGTTCTTGGAAAAGCTGGTGAAGTATTTGGTATAGTGATTTATAATAATTTTGAATCTATAAATTCTTACTTTAATATTTTAAATTGTAATTATAATACTCAATTTGAAATGGTAAATAAACAAAAAGCTTTAGCTTTATATTTTGATGATAGAAAAGATATAGAAAATGAAGATTATAATATGATAAAAGCATCAGGAATTTCTTTTAGAGGAAAAAAACAATGGCCTTCTTTTAGGAAATATGAACCAGGATATGTTCCTTATTTTATTAAAGATACTAATGAATTAAAATTGGTAAATGATGTATTAAAACATAGCATTAATATTATTAAAGATTTTAAAAATAACAAAGAAAAATTAGGCATATTCCAAAGAGAAGAAGATAAACTTTATTTTTATACGGTGAATAAAGATGACACATTAAAAGAAGAACTAATTGATTTTGAAACTTTTTTTAAAAGATGTAATACTTCTGTGCAAATACCAGCAATATATGATGAATTGTATATAAAAAGATTAATTAAACAATGCAGACGAACAAATGATATATTTGAATTAGATATTTTCTATCTTCCAACAAGTTTAATGGATGAAGAATGTCCATATTTTCCAGCAGTGTTGTTAATGGTAGACACTAAAGATAATATGGTAGTTGGTAACCATATCACTCATCCTAAACATATGTATGAAGAGTTTCAAAGTTATTTAATAGAATGGATTAAAGAAAATAAGGTAATACCTAGAAAAATAAAAATGAATGGGAATAATAGTAATTTGATATGTATAGAACATTTAATTAAATGCTTTGGAATAGAAATAGAATTATTATCAAACTTATCAAATATGTCTGAAATAAAAGAAGATTTTTTTAATTCTATAAACATATTTGAATAAAAATACCTCTTCACTATTTATTTTTAAAAATAGTAAGTATTTATTTTTATAATCTTTAGGTTGCTTGTATAAATACAAGCGTTAATGGAAATATTGAAATATTATTTAAATAATATTTTAGCAAAATATATGATAATATCACATCACAAAACGGACAACATTAAATAAACAGCCATAAAGGCTGATGTTGACAGTTTTGTGGTGTGATATTTTTTTCTAAATATGCTAGAAATATTTATTAAGAAAATTAAATAGTATGTCCAAAAAATTTTATAAATATTAAAATAACACTAAATGTTAATAAAAATATACCTGTTATTTTATTTAAAGTTTTATTATTTACCTTATTAGCAAATTTAGCCGACATTCTAGATGTAATTAAAGCTGCTATAACACAACATATTAAAGCAATTACATTTGTTCCACCATGTATAATATGAGCAATAGCTCCTGATAAAGCATTAAAAGTCATAATAAAGATACTTGTACCTACAGCTGTTTTTAAATCATAACCTAAAATACTAGTTAAAACTAAAAGAGTCATTACTCCACCACCAGCACCAATTATTCCACAAATTATACCAATTAAAGTTCCCCATATTATTGAAAGAATTATTTGTTTCTTTTTTCCAAAGTGTTTAGTATTAGTTCCTTTAGTAGTATTTATTGGCTTAACCGTAAGCTTAATACCTAAAAATAAAGTAGCAACTACTGAAAATCCACCTAACACATGGTTAGGAATAAACTTTGCAAAATAGCTAGCAATATATGTGGACACTACAGTAGCTATCATCATTACAGTACCATTTTTTATATCCACATTTTTATTTTTTAAATATGTAAGTGTGGAAACTCCAGAAGCTAACACATCTGCTGATAAAGCAATTCCAATAGCTTCATAAGCATTTAAACCTAAAATTACAATAAGTATTGGTGGTATTATTGAAGCTGCTGATAAGCCTACTAATCCTATACCAATACCAGCTAATAATCCAGATATAATATATACAATTATGTTTACCAAAAAAATCACCTTCCTTAAAAATTTAGTTTTATTAATTAAAGAATAGCTAAAATACTAATTAGATTTAAGGATTTAGAAATAAAAGATTATCTATATATTACATTATATCATAAAAGAAAATAATATTTCTTAACTAAGAACTATATAAGGTTACAAAAAATATAATATATAAAGTACTTTAAGAAGACAAAAGGGGAGAAAGCTTATGTCATTCTTTAAAAATATTAAATTTATAACAGATTCTATTGCTAAAACTGCAAGTAGTATAGCAGGTACTTTATCATCTATGTCTAATGAGGAAGAGAAAGTTAATAAAATAAAAAATGAAATAAAAGCGTTAAATGAAGAAATAGAAGCTGCTTATATACAAATAGGAAGACGTTTTGTAAATTATGTAATCCACACTAAAGAAATGCCAGGAATAGATATAAGAGATATATTAAATTTATTAGATCCTAAACTTATGAGAAAATCTCAATTAGAAGAGGAATTAGTAAAACTAGAAGAAAAAATAAATAATATAAGAGTTATTCAAGAAAAGTTAAAAGCAGAAGAAGAATTTATAGAAGAAAAAGATAAGTTAGATAGAGGTTTAAAAATGAATTTAATCTCTAAAAAAGAATATGATGAAAAATTAGTTAAATTAAATAAAAAATTAAATGCTTTTGAAGAAATACAAAAGATAGAACATCAATATGATTTAGGTATTATTGATTTTGATGAAATGGAAAGTAAAATTAATAAATTATTAGATGAATAAATAAATCCTCTTCAATAGATCTCTTCAAAATAAATAGTTAAATGTATAAATATTTTAAATAAAAATTAATATTTAGGGTGGCTTGTATAAATACAAGCTTTTATGGAAACATTGAACTTTAAAAATAAAATGTTCCTAGCAAAATTTAATGATAATATCACATATAAAAATTGTAAACATTAAATGAACAGCCACAAGGGCTGATGTTGACAGTTTTTAAGTGTGATATTTTTTTGGAGATATGCTAAGAAATAAATATTTAATTAAGAAATTAGAATATATTTTTTAAAATGCTTTGTATTATAAGGTTTATTATAAAAAATTATGATTTTAAAGTAAAATAATATATAATTTATATGTAATGAATTTCAATTTATAACTATAAAAAATATTTATTAGCATAATATGAAACTTTAGTAAAAAATATTAAAAAGGAAAATTTTAGATGAAAGATAAAACTTTGATATATTATAATGAAAATTCAATAAGTTATTACAATTTAACAATTAAAGTAAATTTAGTTCATATATATAAGAAAATTACTAATCAAATACCTAAAAATAGTTATATTTTAGACTTAGGTTGTGGCTCTGGTAGAGATAGTTTATATTTTAAGCAACAAGGACATAATGTATTAGCTATAGATGGTTCAAATAAAATGGTTAAGTTAGCAAGTAAACTATTAAATGAAAATGTAATTGAAATGAAATTTGAAGATTTTAATTTAAATAAACAATTTAATTGTATATGGGCTTGTGCTTCATTATTACATATTAAAAGAAACTATTTAAAAGATTTTCTTTTAAAAATTTCTGCTAACTTAAAAGAAGATGGAATTATATATATGTCATTTAAATATGGTAATTTAGAATATACTGATGAAAATAATAGATACTTTAATTGTTATACTGAAAATACAATTAATAAATTAATTTCAGAAATTTCTACTTTAAAAATAAAAGAAATTTTTAAAACTACAGATGTTATGCCGAATAGATTTGAATTAACATGGTTAAATATAATTTGTGGTAAAAATTATATTTAAAATTTAAAAGTATATAAGTAAATAAAAACAGGAGGGGAAAATGATTAATAATAATCTTATTATAGAAACAGAAATAAAAGAAAAAGAAGCTGAAAAATTATTAAGTTTTAACTCCATAACTGGTGATACTGAATATTTGTATTATAGTTTGAAACAATCTATAAAAAAAGCCTCTTCAATAGACATAATAGTATCATTTTTAATGGAAACAGGAGTAAAGCTTATAATAAATGACCTTAAGGATGCTCTAGATAGAGGTGTTAAAATAAGAATTTTAACTGGAAGCTATTTAAAAATAACTCAACCTCAAGCTTTATATTTAATAAAAGAAAAATTAGCAGATAAAATAGATTTAAGATTTTATAATAATCCTAATAAATCATTTCATCCTAAATCATATATTTTCCACTATGAAAATAATGATGGTGAATTATATATAGGCTCATCTAATATATCTAGAGGTGCATTAACCTCTTCAATTGAATGGAATTATAGATTAAATAAAAAAAGAAATCAAAATGATTTTAATCACTTTTATAATACTTTTGAAAATTTATTTAATAATCATTCATTTCAAGTTACAGATGAAGTTCTAGAAGAGTATTCTAAAACTTGGATAAGACCTAAAATATATAACGATTTAGAATCATTAGTAAATGATAAAGAAGATAAAATAATTAATATATTTGAACCAAGAGGTGCACAAATAGAAGCATTATATTCTTTAAATAAAAGTAGAGAAGAAGGCTATGATAAAGGACTAGTTGTTGCTGCTACAGGTATAGGTAAAACCTATTTATCGGCTTTTGATTCTAAGAAATATAATAAAATTCTTTTTGTTGCACATAGAGAAGAAATTATTAAACAAGCTCAACAAAGCTTTAAAAATGTAAGACCAGAAAAAAGTACAGGTTTATTTTATAGTAATTTAAAAGAACATAATAAAGATATTGTGTTAGCTTTAGTACAAACTATAGGAAAAGAAGAATATTTAAATGAAAAGTTCTTTTCAAAAGATTATTTTGACTATATTATAATAGATGAATTTCATCATGCGGTAGCTGGAAATTATAAAAAAATAATTGATTATTTTGAACCTAAATTTTTACTTGGATTAACTGCTACTCCTGAAAGACTAGATAACAAAGATGTATTTTCATTATGCGATTATAATATAGTATATGAAATTAGATTAAAGGAAGCTATTAATAGGGGAGACTTAGTTCCTTTTCGTTATTATGGTATTCATGATGAAACTATAAATTATGAAGAGGTTGAATTTAAAAATGGAAAATATGATAAAAATCAACTAGATAAAGTTTTAATGATTAATAAAAGAGTAGAGTTAGTTTTTAAACATTATGAAAAATATAATTCTAAAAAAGCTATGGGATTCTGTTCTTCAAAAGAACATGCTGAATTTATGGCTAAATATTTTAATTCTAAAGGTATTAAAGCATCAGCTGTTTATAGTGGAGATAAAGGAGAATTTTCTGAAGAAAGAACAAAAGCTTTAAATAATTTACTTAGTGGAGAAATTAAAATTATTTTTTCGGTAGATATGTTTAATGAAGGTGTGGATATACCTTCTATTGATTTAGTTATGTTTTTAAGACCTACAGAAAGCCCAACCGTATTTCTTCAACAATTAGGAAGAGGATTAAGAAAATCTAAAGGTAAAACTTATTTAAATGTAATAGATTTTATAGGAAATTATAAAAAAGCAAACCTAATACCATTTTTATTAAGTGGTAAAAATTATAACAAATTAGATGTTAAAAATGGAAAATTTAATTCATATGATTATCCAGAAGAGTGTATGGTAGATTTTGATCTTAAATTAATAGATATATTTAAAGAACAAGCTCAAAGAGAAATGAAACTTAAGGATATAATATTTGAAGAATTTATAAGTGTATATGAAGACTTAAAGCATATTCCTACAAGAGTAGAATTTTTTACTTATATGGATGATGATGTGTATAATAATATGAAAAATAAAAGCAACTTAAATATTTTTAATGACTATATGAAATTCTTAAATAAAGAAAACAAGTTAACCAATGAAGAAATTGAAATATTTAACTCTAGAGCTTATAATTTTATAAATACTATAGAAACAACTTCCATGAGTAAAACATATAAAATGCCAATATTATTAGCTTTTTATAATAGAGGGAATTTTAAAATGTCTATAAACGATGATGATATATATAATTCATTTAAAACATTTTATGAAAATGGTTCAAATGGTTCTGATATGCTAAAAGATAAAAGTACAAAGGATTATCTATCTTGGGATAAAAAGAAATATGTTAAATTAGCAAAAAATAATCCAATTAAGTATTTACAAAAAACTCATAGTGATTTCTTTTATACTAATTCAAATGGAGACTTTTCAATAAGAGAAGATATTGAACTATTTATTAATAATAAATCATTTTTAAATCATGTTAAAGATGCTATAGAATTTAGATGTAAAGAATACTATAAAAATAGATTTGAAAAAAGTCATAAAAGGAGTAAGTAAATTAATGGTAGAATATGATAAACTAGTAAGAGATTTGATTCCAGATATTATAAATAAATCAGGTAAACAGTGTGAATATGAAATAGTTTCTAAAGATAATAAAGTTAAAAGGTTAGAAGAGAAACTTATTGAAGAGGTTAATGAATATTTAGCTGATAAAAATTTAGAAGAGTTGGCTGATATAATGGAAGTTTTATTTGCTTTAGCAAAAAATTTAGGATATTCTGAAAAAGATTTATTTGATAAAAGATTAGAAAAAAAAATTAACAGAGGTGGTTTTGATAAAGGTATTATATTAACAACAATATTTAAATAATATTGTGTTAATATAATAATCAAAATTTATTATTATAGTTAAATTAATACATATATTTTGATTCTAAATTACAATTTTATTTTTTTTACATAAGAAAGAAAGGATGTAGTAATATATGACGGAAAATTTGATAACAAATATATTGAATTATTATGAACTCTTACCAGATACAATAAGATATAAAACTAAAAATTATATTGGATTTAAAGTATATGGAACAGTATATTCAAAAGTATATGAAAAAAAAGAATATTTAAGTATTTTAGTAAGAAAAAAATATGTAACCGATGAAGATATAAGTAAATTAAATATTTATTTTAATCATTTAGAAATAGAAAATTTCACTTTAGATACAGAGATAAGAATTAAATTAGATGAGAAAGATATTAATCCATATTTAAATATTATTAAGAGAGCTTATGATGGAACAATAAATGAATATAATAAAAAAGTATCAAATATAATTAAAGAATGTATTGAAGAAGATAAAGAAAATCTTTTAAAATATTCTAATGATAATAAATATGCTTTTGAGAAATTACATATTAAGTTTAATGAATTTAATAATTATAAAATTAGTAATAAAGAGTTAGATGAACTAAATACTGATTTTCAATCTTTAAATAAATTCAGTTCTATTAGTTTTTTAGAAAATTATATTGATAATCCCACAAAATATAATTTTATTAAACTTATATATGAAATAGTATCTTATATAGATGTAAATGCTTTTGATAAAATTAAATATAATGAATATCCCTAGGTGGTAAGATAGTTGTCGTAGAAACAAATTAATGGTATTCTCAAATTTAGAGAATAATAAGGAGAGTTTAACTATGACAAAAAATAAATCAAATAGAAAGTACTTAAAAGAAGAAAAAGA
>NZ_WHJC01000135.1 GCF_009295725.1 Clostridium tarantellae | reverse complement strand
TAAATTTTTAAAAAGTAAATAAAATATTATATAAATATTAAGAAATACATTTATTTTATGATAAATATGTAATTAATGAATTTTGAAGAAAAAATTAAAAAAGTATACACTAAATAGTTTAAATTAATATGTAGTTTATTTAATTGTACAGTTAAATGAAATACATATTAATTTATTAATGATAATATAGTATTAAAAGATAAATGCAAGTGTTAAAATAAAGTTCAATTGTATTTAGGAGGTGAAATTTTGAATGTAAAAAAACTAATGAAAATAATAGGAGTATCTATTGGTATAATAATAAGTTTATTTTTTTTATTTGCTATTTGTAAAATTATCATATTTAGAATATATATGATGGATGATATTAGAGTAAGAAATGGAAAAGTTCAGTATGAAGAGGCTTTTTTGCCTAAAGATATAAAGCTTATAGATGTTAAAATTGATAAAGAGGAAAGTAATAAGATTATTCCTATAAATGATGAAAAATTATATTTTAATGGTAAAGAGCTAAAAATTTCTAAGCATATTTTTCAAATGAACTTAAGACTATATGTTCCTTTAGAAGAAACTTTGAAAGAAATGCAAATTAAATTAGAAAAAGAAAATGATAATTTTAATATAGAAGATAAGGTGAATTTTAATATTTTTAATAATTTTTATAAAAAAGATGGTGAAAATAAAGAATTACGAGGTAAATGTTTAATTATAAAAGATAAAGTATATATTTCATTAAATGATTTAGAAGAATTTTTAAATTTAAGAGATAGATGGAGTAATAATTTAGAAAACATATATTTATTTAAGGATAAAAAGTATAAAAAACCAAATAAAGCAAAAAATATTTGGGGAAAAGCAGCTTTAATTAGACTTGAAGATGTAGCGTCAGGTGGAGTTTTTGGTAATAATGAAAATAGAGAGAAACTTAAAATAATGAGTGATTATCTTTATTCACAAGGGATTATTTTTCATTTAGCTTGGGTTCCAAGGTATGTTGAACCAAAAAAAAATATAGATAATGATTTTTTGAAAAATCATAGTATGAGTAATGTACAGTTTATAAATATTTTAGATCATTTAATAAATAGAGGAGCAGTAATTGGATTACATGGATATACTCATCAGTATGGAAATACTGTAAGCACTATAGGAGTTGAATTATCACCTTCTGTAAATAATAATGAAAATGCTACTAAAGAAGTAGCAGAAAGTGCTATAAAAACAGCTAAGACTTTAAATATTCCATATAGTTTTTTTGAAACTCCTCATTATAGAGCTACTAGAAAAGAGCAAAAAATTTTAGAAAAATATTTTAGGGTTTTATATGAACCTTATGGAGGATTTTGGAATTTAAAGCCTTTAATTAGTTTGAATAATAGAAATACTATATATGTACCTACTCCTCTTGGCTATGTAAAGGATGATGATGGAAAAATAATGGCTAATAGAATAAAAAGAAATAGTACAGGAGAAAAGCTTTCAAGTTTATTTGTTCATCCTTTTAAAGAATTAAAATATATAGAACTAAAAAATATAGACAAAGATGGGTATGGAGACTATGTTTATAATCAGGATTCACCATTACAAAATATAGTACAAGCTTTAAAAGAAACAGGACATGTTACTATTAGAGTTGATAATTTAAAATAAATATAAAAAATGAGTTGCTAATTAATTAGTAACTCATTTTTTATATATTAATCAATATACATTGGGTTATTCTTTAAATAATCCTACTTTATTTATGACAGGAGGATTAGTATAATCTAAGAAAGAAATTTTAACTTTAGAGCTTTTTATAGTTGGAAGTTTAGCTAAATGTTTATAACCAATATTTTTTCCACTATATAATTCAAACCAACCATTATTGTAAGCATATACTTTAAAAGATTGTACATTAGCACCATTTGGTATATATTCTTGAATACTAAGAATGTTAAATTCTTTTTCTTTATCAAAGTTTATTTGTATATATGGTGTCAAGTAGTCACCAGTACATGTCCAATAATTATGGTAATTATTATCTAATATATTATAAACATTTATACCATTATCATTAGTAGCTATAATTTTACCAGATATAATTAAATTAGTTGAAAATACCTTAGATAAATATTTATTTAAAGCTAATAAATTATTTTTTGTATTATCATTAATAGAAATAGTTTCATTTAAATCAATACTAAAAGCAGCAATTAAATTTTTTCCTACTGAGTTAAAGAATGAATCTTTAAGTTCATTAAAATCTTTATTTTTAGTGGAAATAAAAATGCTTTTACATGGCCAGCTTTCTGAAATAATATTATCATATAAATCAATTAAGTTATTATTACCACTTATTTGCGTACCAACTATACAATTAGCATTAGATTTTTTTATAATTCTAAAACATTCTTCTAAGTTAAGTTCATCTATATCTAAATTATCCCCTTTAATCCAAAATTGTGCTATAGAATTATAAGTTTTCATTAAGTTTCTTACGAAAGAACATAATGAAGAAGAGGATGAGATAATATTTTCTTTAATATCTAAACATAATCCCAATTTAATATGAAAATTTTTACATGAATCATAAAATAATTTAAGTATTGAAGCTTGTACATTTAGTTTATAATTAGGAATATTCAAAATAACTGTTTTAAATCCACAATATTTTAAATTTTTAATACATTCATTTACTTTATTTAAATAAAATTTATCCTCATTGAGATAATTTTCATCAAAATGTGTAAATGTATTCATTGATAGGTTTAAAAGAGCTAATTTTTCCTCTTTATGATATTTTAATTGTTCTTTTGTTGGAGTAGATTTTTTAAATAAAACTGTGCTCATAGCAACAAATCCTCCTTAAACTAAATTGCAAAATTTACTTGAAATTTTTTACTTAACTGATATTTAAAACAATTAGTATATCTTCTTTAATAATAAGAAAGTGTATTTAAGTAAAAATTATGTTATTAAAATAAAGTATTTCCTATAAAAATATTATAAACCTATTAATATAGGATAACAAGAATTATTTTGAAAAAAAGTAAAAAATTTACTTATATTTTTTTTGATTTTGTGGTAAATTTTATTTAGAATAGAAATATATTATATGATAAAAAATAATATTTTGGTGGAGGATAAGATTTTGAAAGTTACAATAAAAGATGTTGCTAAAGAAGCAGGTGTATCTACTTCAACTGTTTCTAGAGTATTATCTGATAGTTCTAAAATAAGTTTTGATACAAAAGAAAAAGTAAATAAAGCAATTAAAAAGCTTAAATATAAGCCTAATATAATTGCTAGAAGTTTAGTTAATAATAAAACTAAAACTTTAGGTATAGTTTTTAATAATGAAGCGGGAGATTCTTTTTCTAATCCATTTTTTGTTCAGGCTATGAAAGGAATTAGTATTTATGCACAAGAAAAAGGATATTATATATTATATGTTTTTAGTAAAAATGAAGAAGATAAATTAAAAAATATAAAAGATTTTTCTAGTAATGGTATGGTAGATGGAATAATTTTATTAAAAGCAGAAAAAAATGATAAAGCTATAAATTATTTACTAGAAAAAGAATTTCCTTTTGTTGTAATTGGAAGACCAGAAGAAAGTTCTTTAGTGTTATGGGTAGATAATGATAATTTTTCAGCTACATATAATATAACTAATAAATTAATTAATAAAGGATATAAATCCATTGCTTTTATTAGTGCCAATAAAGAATGGAATGTTTCAAAAGATAGATTAAGTGGGTATAAAGAAGCATTAAAAAACAATGGAATTAAAATAAATACAGATATAATTTTACATAGAAAAGCCTTTAATGAGGTTGAAGGATTTAAAAGTATTGAAAAAATTTTTAAAAAAAGATCAATTGAAGCTATTTTAGCAACAGATGATTTATTGGCATTTGGTGCTAATGAATTTTTAAAGAAAAATAATATAAAAAATATTGCTATTGTAGGTTTTAATAATACTCCTTTAGCTAAATATCAAAATCCTTCAATATCTTCAATTGATATAAATGCTATAGAATTAGGATATGGAGCAGCTAAATTGTTAATTTGTAAGTTGGAAAATAAAATTTTAAATTGCAATAATTATATAGTTGAAACTAAATTTGTAGAAAGAGATTCTTTCAGAAAGGCAAACGATTGCACAATTATAAAAAAAGAAGATATCAACAGAATAATTAAGTAAAATGGTAATAATTTAAACAAATAAATTATTAAAAAATTGAAAAGTAAAATACTAGTTGATATACTTGAAGTATAATATTTAAATGTTTACAACAATTGAATTAAAAAATAAATTATAAAAGCTTAATTTAGATTTAATAAATTTTAGTTAAGCTTTTATAAAAAACATAAAAATTTTAATAAATATATTTATATAGATATAATTTTTTTTGAAATTTAGGCAAACGATTGCACAAATTAATGAATTTAATATATTTTTCTAATGTTGTAAAAAAGATTTTGGGAGTGGTTTTAATGAAAGAAAAATGGTGGAAAGAAGCAGTAGGTTATCAAATTTACCCTAGAAGCTTTAAAGATTCTAATGGTGATGGCATAGGTGATTTAAATGGAATAATAGCTAAATTAGATTATATAAAAGATTTAGGAATAGATGTTATATGGATATGTCCTATGTATAAGTCTCCAAATGATGATAATGGTTATGATATAAGTGATTACAAAGATATAATGTATGAATTTGGTACCATGGATGATTTTAATAATCTTCTTAAAGAAATTCATAAAAGAGAAATGAAGCTTATTATTGATTTAGTAATAAATCACACTAGTGATGAACATCCTTGGTTTATAGAATCAAAATCATCTAAAGATAGTGCAAAGAGAGATTGGTATATTTGGAAAAAAGGAAAAGAAGGAGAAGAAGGAGAAGAACCAAATAATTGGGAAAGTATTTTTGGAGGTTCTGTTTGGGAATATGATGAGAAAACAAAGGAATATTTTTTACATTTATTTACTAAAAGACAACCAGATTTAAATTGGGAGAATAAAGAGGTAAGAGAAGCACTTTATGAAATGATAAATTGGTGGTTAGATAAAGGAGTAGATGGATTTAGAGTAGATGCTATAAGTCATATAAAAAAAGAAAAAGATTTTAAAGATATATCTAATTCAAAAGGTAAAAAATATGTATCATCTTTTGATAAACATATGAATGTTGAAGGCATACATACATTTTTAGAAGAGTTAAATAATAAGACTTTTAAAAATTATGATATTATGACTGTAGGAGAAGCAAATGGGGTTAAAGCTAATGAAGGAGAATTATGGGTAGGTGAAGAAAAAGGAAAATTTAATATGATATTTCAATTTGATCACTTAGATTTATGGGATTATGAAAGTGAAAAAAAGTTAGATGTGGTTGCTTTAAAAAAGGTATTATCACAATGGCAATATGGATTACATAATTTGGGATGGAATGCGCTTTTTATAGAAAATCATGATATTCCTAGAGTAGTTTCAAAATGGGGAAATGATAAAGAGTATTGGAAAGAAAGTAGTAAAGCACTAGCATTAATGTATTTTATGCAACAGGGAACACCATTTATATATCAAGGACAAGAAATAGGTATGACTAATATTAAGTTTCCATCAATTCACTATTATAATGATGTAAAAACTATAAATATGTACAATGAAAAAATATTACAGGGTATAAGTGAGGAAAAAGCACTAAACTACATATGGAATTCTTCAAGAGATAATACAAGAACACCAATGCAATGGGATAATAGTAAAAATGCAGGATTTACTGAAGGAGAACCTTGGATGTTAATAAACGAAAATAGTAGTGATATAAATGTTAAAAGTCAGTTAGAAGATGAAAATTCTATATTAAGTTTTTATAAAAATCTTATAAAGATAAGAAAAGAAAATAAAACATTAGTTTATGGTAAATATGAGTTGTTAGAAGAAAAGCATGAACAAATATATGCTTATAAGAGAATTTATAATGGAGAAGAATTTTTGATATTATGTAATTTAAGTAATGAAGAAGCGAAGTTTAATAGTAAATTAGAACTTAATAGTAAAAATATACTTATAAGTAATTATAAAGTAAGTGATCATTATAATACTAAAAATATTACTTTAAAGCCATATGAAGCAAGATTATATATTATATAGTTTAAAATAATTATTTTTATTAGTAAAGCTTATTATATAATAGGAGGAATAAAAATGAAAAAAAATAATTTTATATCATTTGATTTTTGGCAAAAGTTTGGTAAAGCATTATTGGTAGTAATAGCTGTTATGCCAGCAGCAGGTATTATGATTTCTTTAGGAAAGCTTCTTGGTATGACTATAGATATAGCTATAGCTCATACCATAGCTAGAGTTATGGAGGATATAGGTTGGGCAATAATAGGTAACTTAAATATATTATTTGCAGTAGCCATTGGTGGTTCCTGGGCAAAAGAACGTGCAGGAGGAGCTTTTGCGGCATTATTATCTTTTATACTAATTAATAGAATAACAGGAGTAGTTTTTGGAGTTACTCCAGAAATGATAGGAAATAGTACGGCAACAGTTCACTCTATGTTAGCAGGAGATTTAGTAGTAAAAAATTATTTTACATCAATTTTAGGAGCACCAGCTTTGAATATGGGAGTATTTATTGGAATTATATCTGGATTTTTAGGTGCTAACTTATATAATAAGTATTATAACTTTGATAAATTACCATCAGCACTTGCTTTTTTTAATGGTAAACGTTTTGTTCCTTTTGTAGTTATTTTAGGTTCTGTAGTAACAGCACTAATATTATCTTTATTCTGGCCATTTATACAAAGTGCATTAAATGCCTTTGGTCAATGGATTGCTACATCAAAAGATACAGCACCTGTAGTAGCACCTTTTGTATACGGAGCATTAGAAAGATTATTATTACCTTTTGGACTTCATCATATGCTAACAGTTCCTATAAATTATACAGAACTTGGTGGCATATATAGTATTATGACAGGAAGTGCTGCTGGACAAGTTGTTGCAGGACAAGACCCATTATGGTTAGCATGGGTTAATGATTTAAATAACTTAAAATCAGCAGGAGATATGACTGCCTATACAAATTTATTAAATAGTGTTACACCAGCACGTTTTAAAGCAGGACAAATAATACTTTCAACAGGTTCACTTTTAGGGGTAGCACTTGCAATGTACAAAAATGTAGATAAAGATAAAAAGAAAAAATATAAAACAATGTTTTTTTCAGCAGCTTTAGCAGTTATTTTAACAGGAGTTACTGAGCCAATAGAATTTATGTTCATGTTTGTATCACCTATATTATTTATAGTTTATGCTATAATAACAGGAATTGGCTTTGCTATAGCTGATATATTTCATATGAGAGTACATGCTTTTGGAGCAATAGAATTACTTACTCGTACTCCCATGATGATAAATGCTGGTTTAACTGGAGATTTAATAGTATTTTTAATAGCTTGTGTAGTATTTTTCTTTATAAACTATTTTGTTATGAACTTATTAATTAAAAAATTTAATATTGCTACTCCAGGACGTAAAGGTAATTATATAGAAGATATAGAACCAACAGAAGCTAATGCTGTTAAGATAGGACAAGGCTCAAAAGCTACTATAATTACATCAAATTCTCATAATGCTCAAGCTTTAGAAGTAATAAAGTTACTTGGAGGACATGATAACATAGAAGATGTAGATGCTTGTATGACTAGGCTTCGTGTTACAGTTAAAGATAAAACTTTAGTTGGACAAGAAAATCAATGGAAAAAGAATGGTGCTTTAGGCTTAATAGTTAAAGATAAAGGAGTTCAAGCTATTTATGGACCGAAAGCAGATGTATTAAAGTCAACTATTCAAGATATTTTAGGAGTATAAAATGAAACTACTTACTTTAAATTGTCATTCTTGGCAAGAGGAGAATCAAATAAAAAAAATAAAATACTTAGCTAAAGCTATAAAAGAAAATGAATATGATATTATAGCTTTTCAAGAAATAAGTAGATTAAGAATTAAAAAAATTAATAAGGATAACTTTGAAAATAAGGATTATTTATTAATACTTTTAGAGGAGCTAAAATCATTAGGAATAGATCATTATAATTATATGTGGGATTTTTCTCACATTGGTTATAATATATATGAAGAAGGACTAGCTATTTTAACAAAGTATAAAATATTAAATAAAAAAAGTTTTTTTATATCACAATGCAAAGATATAAATTATTGGAAATCTAGAAAAATTATAGGTGCTACAATAGAATATAACAATAATTTAATTGATGTATACTCCTGTCATTTAGGATGGTGGCATGATGAAGATGAACCATTTAAGACACAGATTACAAACTTGTTAAAAGAAATAAAAAGTGATAGATTGAGTTTTTTTATGGGGGATTTTAACAATAGTGCTACTGTAAGGGAAGAAGGATATGATTATTTATTAAGTAAAGAATTATTAGATACGTATAATTTAGCAGAAAATAAAGATGATGGTTTTACAGTGACAGGTAAAATTGCAGGTTGGGAAAAAAATAGTTTAGATTTAAGATTAGATATAATATTTGT
The DNA here is from genome assembly GCF_009295725.1 of Clostridium tarantellae. Taxonomy (GTDB): domain Bacteria; phylum Bacillota; class Clostridia; order Clostridiales; family Clostridiaceae; genus Sarcina; species Sarcina tarantellae. Next base: position 708 of record NZ_WHJC01000135.1, on the reverse strand, counting down.
TAATAAACCTATATATGTAAAAGAATCTAAGATTATTTTTAATGGTTCTAATAAAGCAATTATATCGGATCATTTTGCAGTAGAAGCTCAAGTAGAACTTTAAAAACAATAAAAAATATTATAAGTTAAATTTTTATACATAAATTTTAGTTATTATACTTTATTAAAATACATATTTCAAAAATAAAAATAGTAATATATAAATAATGCATAGATATATTTAAAATATATCTATGCATTTAAATATTTTAGATAAAATAAAAATAAAGTGATTTAATTCATCTTTTTTGTGTAAATAATAAATTAAGGTATTATTTACTATATGTATTAATGACAACTAGAGCAACTAGAACAGCCACCACCAGCATTAGCTATTGGTTTAAGAGATAATCCTCTACCATCATTTTCTTCACTAGATAAAAGTACAAAACCCTCAAAGTCTTTAACTAAATCTTTATCTACGAAGAAAGTTATATCATTAATTTTTACAATTTCATCATTATCTTTTTGCTCATCCAGAGCAATATTAAACATTGGGCCGCCTCAGCCAACACCTGCTAAATTAATTCTAATGTTGAAATCTTTAATTCCATTTTCAATTAAAAATTCCTTGAATTCAGTATAAGCATCATTGCTCATTTTTACAACTGACATATGAAATTCCTCCTATTTATGTTTATGTATTTTAAATTAATATATATATATATG
>NZ_WHJC01000134.1 GCF_009295725.1 Clostridium tarantellae | reverse complement strand
TCCTTGTAAAATTAAGTTTTGGTCGGCAAACCTACTATTATTTTACATCGGAGGTTTTATTTTTTTCTACTCATAGCTATAAGCTTTTTAGAACCACAGGTAAAACCTGTGGTATTCATTAATACAATAAAATCTGCTTGGCAGACCGCCTTCGGCACTTTAATTAAAGTTATCCACAGATTCTCAAAATTATAATTTCCTAAAGAATAAAAAAGTGGCTTTCGCCACACTTGAATATTTGTGATTTTATATAAAAATTCTACACTTTACTATAAGTTAAAATTTTAAAAGTGTAATATCAAATTTTTTAATGTAAACAACAAAATTTAAATCTCCAGAAAAATATAATCTTCTATTAATAAAATCTACTCCTAATGTAGCCACTATTCCAACTCCAGATACTGATAAATCAACATTTATTTTAGTATTATCTTTATCAATAGTTGTATTTATTATATGAATACCAAAAAGATTTATTTTTACTTTAAAAAAACTATTAGTTAAATCAGAAACATCTATATTATAATCAATATCCCAAGCTATCGGTCCCCAACTTCCATTTAATTCAGTATTCATTGGTAAACTATCAAGCTTTTCACTTGAAATATATCCCATAGGTAATGCTATCCTTGATTCATTAACTGGTAGTTGTGTCATACTAGTTCCATTACCAATCTGATATGAACTTTCAGGATTATATAGCATATAAGTTGTAGTCTTAACCACCATAATAACACTTCCCTTTTATATAATTTTTAGTTACACTATTATTAATATGTTATATTAATTAAAATTGTTCCACATTAAAATTTATCTCTAAAAAAAAGTGTATAATCACAAATCTTTATGATTACACACTTTTAGTTTTATCTAATTATTCTTCTTGCTCTTCCTATTTTATTCCACTGTACATTAGTAATTCTAATTGTAGCATTTTTATTTGGAGATTCAATCCATTGATTATTTCCTATATACATACCTACATGTCCTAAATCATGATAAAATAATAAATCTCCTGGCTTAACATTTTTAACATTTACTTCAACCCCAGCCTCAATTTGATCCCAAGTTGTTCTTCCTATACCAATACCAACTTTATTAAAAGCCCATTGCATTAATCCTGAACAATCAAAAGCTCTATATCCAGCATCTACAAACCTTGGATTTATATCGTAAAATCCTCTTGCTGCATGATCTGGAAATCTTCTTCTTAAATCTTTAAGTAAAGATGCTGTTAAATATTCACCTGAACCTCCATAAATATATGGAGTACCTATATGTTCTTTCATTATACTAAAAACTTTGTTAAATGTAGCTGTACTATCTTCATTACTATCTTCATTATTACCTTCAGTTTTAGAAATATAATCTTTACTAACATACCCTGTAGAACCATTAAAATTTATCTTGTACCAATTTCCAGAAGTGGCTAATACTTTAACTTTTTCTCCTGGATATAAAGATCCTATTATAGTACTATTAGTACTAGGTTTTGTTCTTACTCTTAAGCTTGTTGATACATTTACAACCTTTCCCCAAAATTCATTAGATTCTTCTGGTTGAGAACCATCTCCTGAATTATTTTCATCTGAAATCTCTTTTACATAATCTCCATGAACATATCCTACAGTTCCATTACTATTTATATGATACCAAGAACCACTTTTTCCCTTTATATCGAAAGTTTGTCCTGGGCTAAGTGAACCTACTATTGCTGAATTTGTACTTGCACTTGATCTTATTCTTAAACTTGAAGTGACATTTATAACTTTTCCCTTTCCTTTAACATTATCATCTGTTGGCGGTATTTCATCTGAAGAATTGCCATTTAATTCTTTTACATAATCCTCATGAACATGACCCACTAAGCCATTAGCATCTATATGATACCATTCTCCATTTTTTGACTTTATGTTAAAAGTTTGTGATGGACTCAAATGTCCAACTATTTTTGAATTTGTACTTCCACTTGCTCTTACTCTTAAACTTGAAGTAACATTTACAACTTGTCCTCGTGATGATGTTGCTGATTCTCCTCCTCCAGAACTTGATGTTCCCTCTATTTCTTGTACATAATCTTTATGTACATATCCTATTTTTCCATTAGCATTTACATGATACCATTCACTACTTTTACCTTTTATTACAAATACTTCTCCATTTGCTAAATGACCAATAACTTCTGAATTAATATTTGAACTTTTTCTTATTCTTAAACTAGTATTTACATTTACAACCTTTCCTTTTTTAACTTCTGATTTAGATTGTGAATTGTTTTCATTTAATTCAGTAGCATAAGCTTTTTGTGTTGTAAAATGAGCGGTAGTTATGGATGCTGCCGAGGCTGTCATTAATACTAATGCCATTTTCTTTTTATTCATCATTTTCTCCCCCGAATTCTTTGAGTTTTTTCAATTTTCACCCTATAACCCAAACATTGCTATTTATAATATACATTATTTTCTGTATATTAATCAACTATGTAACTTTTTTACATTTTATTCCATTATACATCTTTTTATTGCATTTATCAACCTGCGAATATTTTTACATTTTTTCAATAAAATATATGCTTAACTATTGCATTTTCAAAATTTATCCTTTAAAATAAATTTGTATTACGAACTTTTAATTTTAATTTTAATTTAATGTTCACTTGTATAAATCTAACAATATGGATTGGATGTTTCTACAGAACTACCGTAAATAGTTCTTTCCTATAAGTACACTAAATATTACTAATTTAAATCTGGGAGGTACATACATGAATTTTGACGTAATAATAGTAGGAGCTGGACCAGCCGGTATATTTACTGCATATGAATTAAAAAAAGAAAAACCTGAAGTAAACATTTTATTAATTGAAGCAGGAAGAGCTATAGACAAACGCTCTTGTCCAAAATCAAAAACACAAAAATGTGTGTCTTGTAAACCTTATTGTCATATAACCTCTGGTTTTTCAGGTGCTGGAGCATTTTCTGATGGAAAATTGTCATTAAATTATGAAGTTGGTGGAGATTTACCTGAACTAATAGGATCACCAATAGTTCAAGAATTTATTGATTATACAGATACTATTTATTTAGATTTTGGAGCTGACACTAGAGTTGAAGGAATTGATAACACTGATGCGGTTAAAGAAATTAGAAGAAAAGCTATTGTTGGTGGATTAAAATTAATAGATTGTCCTATTAGACATTTAGGCACTGAAAAAGCACAAGAAATTTATTTTAAAATTCAACAACATTTAATAAAATCAGGAGTTGAAATAAAATTTGATACTGTTGTTTCAGATTTAATAGTAGATAATAATAAAATTAAAGGAATATCATTAGCTGACTCAAAAACAAAAAAATATATAAACAATGTATATAGTGATAAAGTTATTGTTGCTACTGGTAGAAAAGGTGCTGATTGGCTTAAAGATATGTGTATTAAACATAAAGTTAATCATAGAGCTGGTACAGTAGATATAGGAGTACGTGTTGAACTTAGAAATGAAGTTATGGAATCTGTAAATAATGTACTTTATGAATCAAAACTTATTGGTTATCCTGCTCCTTTTAATGATAAAGTTAGAACTTTTTGTCAAAACCCAGGTGGCTTTGTTAGCCAAGAAAATTATGATAATGATTTAGCTATAGTAAATGGTCATTCTTATAAAAATATAAAATCTGATAATACTAATTTAGCTATATTAAGTTCTCATAATTTTAGCCAACCTTTTAATGAACCAATAGAATATGGCAAAAAGGTAGCAGAACTTGTTAATATGCTTGGTAATGGGAAAATATTAGTTCAAAGATATGGAGATATATTAGATGGTAAAAGAACATGGGAAAAAGAATTATATCAATCCAATGTAAAACATACTCTTCCTGATGCCGAAGCTGGTGATTTAACTTCTGCTATGCCTTATAGAACAATGACTAATATATTAAATTTCATCCAAGCTATGGATGCTGTAGTTCCTGGATTTGCTAGTAGAGAAACTTTGCTTTATGGACCTGAAATTAAATTCTATAGTAATAAAATAGATTTAGATAAAAATTTTGAAACTAATATAAAAGGATTATATTGTCTTGGTGACTCTAGTGGTTGGACAAGAGGTTTAATGATGGCATCAGCTATGGGAGTTATTATGGGAAGATATTTGTCTAAATAATTCCATTATTTTAATAAAAATTAAATTTCTAATAATAGTACTTTAAAATATAAAAAATAAGTAACTTTTAAAACATGAAAGTTACTTATTTTTATTTTAAATCTTATGTATTATCAGTACAGCATTACAATATAAATACAAAAATTTTTAATAAACATATTTTAATTTATTTTTAATTTTTTAATTCCATCACTTAAAGATTTATGTTTAACTTTAGTAACATCAAATCTACATATTTTAAAAGTTAGTTGTATACAGTATCCTAATGCTATGGCTGTTATAACTGTTCCTAATCCAACTTTTCCTCCCAAAAAATATCCTAATATTAAAACACTTATTTCAATAAAACTTCTTATAAATTTAATAGATTTATTAAATTTTTTACTTAATCCTACCATTAGCCCATCCCTTGGACCACATCCAATTCCACATCCTATATATAAAACGCATCCTAATCCCATTATAAACATACCTATAAGCATCATTATAATACTTATTAAAATATTATTAGATACGGGAATAATATTCATATTCATAATTATATCCATAAATTGTCCTACTAAAATCATATTTAAAATAGTTCCAAACCCAACCTTTTCGCCTAAAATAATTCCTATACCCACACAAACAAATCCTACCATTATACTAGCTTGTCCTATGGTTATTCCTGTTAATCCTGATACTCCTTGGTGAAAAACATCCCATGGCGATAATCCTAAGTTAGAATTTAACATTAAAACTGTAGAAGTTGCACATAAAATAAAACCTAGAAGTAATCTAAATAAAATAAATATTTTATTGTTCATAATCTTCATCTCCTCTCCCCATTTTTACACTTAAATAATAATTATATCATAAGTAATTTTTTTTGTAATTAAATTTACATATTTTCATTTTTCAGTCTTGAAATCAAAAATAAAGAAACCAAATCAAATTTAGTTTCTTCTAAAAATTTAATATTTTAACTTATTTATTTTATTAACAATGTAAATTTACCTTCAACTATATTTAATAAATCATTAGGCTTAAGTTTTATTTGATGTCCTATTTTCCCTGCACTAACTATTATATAATCTAAATCTTTTGCACTTTCATGTATAAAAGTTTTATAAGATTTTTTCATTCCTATAGGAGAACAACCTCCCCTTATATAACCTGTAAACTTCATTATATCCTTAACAGCTATCATTTCAATTTTCTTTTCTCCTGCTATTTTAGCTGAATTTTTTAAATCTAACTCATCTTCTACTGGTATAACAAAAACGTAAAGCTCTTTACTTGTTCCTTGAGCTACCAAAGTTTTAAAAACATATTTTTCATCCACTCCAATTTTATGAGCTACAGAAATTCCATCTATTTTACCATCATTACTTTCATAACTTAACATTTCATAAGAAACTTTTTTAAAATCTAATATCCTCATAGCATTTGTCTTTACTATTTTTTCTTTAGCCATTACTTCACCTCTTAATATATAAAAAACTCCTATAAATATTATCTATCTTCAAATTTTAAATTTAAAACTAATCTATCCTCACCTATTATGGTATTTGCAAAAACCTCTAAAGCATTATTTTTATAACTTTCTGGCTCATTCATAGCAGAACTAAAATGAGTTAATAAAAGTTTATGTACATTCCCTTTTTTAGCTAAAGTAGCTGCTTCTCTAAAAGTCATATGTTTATTTTTTATTGCTTTTTCAATATCACTATCATCTCCATAAGTTCCTTCACAAATAAATAGATTACTATCTTTTATAAACTCTTCTAACCCTTCAACAGGTCTACTATCTGTTATATAACTTACCTTTAATCCTTTTCTCTCTTCACCTAATACCATATAAGAATAATATATTTTTCCATCTACAGTTACTTCCTCTTGTTTTTGTAACATTCCCCATAACTTTTTAGGTACATTATTTTCAATAGCTTTTTCCATATTAAATTTTGCAGTTCTTTTAATATAAAAATTATAACCTATACAAGGCATTCCATGGTCCAATTCTATTGTGGATAATATTATATCACCATTATCTTCTATTTTAAAACTTTCCTTAGTTGATTTTATCATAATAGGTTTTAATGGATTTTCAATTACATTAATTTCATAAGGTAAAACAGGAACTACAGTTCTTAATCCATCTATTACATCTTTAATTCCTTTCGGTCCTATAATAGTTAATGGTTCTACTCTTCCACTATTACCAATAGTACCAAGTAATCCTGGTAATCCAATTATATGATCTCCATGGGTATGAGTTATACATATAATATCTATAGTTTTAAATCCCCATCCTAATAATCTCATGGATACTTGTGTTCCTTCTCCACAATCTATTAAAATTTTTCTTCCTTTGTAACTCATAAGAGTAGCTGAAAGATATCTATTTGGCATTGGCATTCCACCACCAGTTCCTAATAAGGATATATCTAACATAATACTTCACTTCTTTCTTAACTTTAATTTATAAATTATTGCTTATAAATTATTTTACTATAATTTTATGTTTATATAAAATAAAATTGTAAATACTACAATATGAGGTGATATTTATGAATAGAAGCGTTGGAGTTAATACTAATAAAGAATATAAATATATTTTAAACAAAATGAAAAGATATGATACTTGCAAATATCATTCTAAGTTTTCTAATAATGAATCTAAAGATAAAATTAATGACTTTTTATTTAAAATTTATGATTTAAAAGATGATATGAATAAAAATATTAAAATCAATAATGTAGTTCAAAAATTTAAAGATGGACTATATGACTTTTCTAAAAAACATGAAATTAGAAAATCCCTTTCTAAAAATTGTAATTGTTTAAAGGAAAAATGCCTAACTATGGATAAAAAACTTATAACTGCTATAACTCTAGGTATAACTGTAGGTGTTTTAGGATATGCTACTATAAAATTTATAAAATCATAAATTTTTATAATAAAAAACATCATCTTGTATAAAAAACAAGGTGATGTTTTTATTCTAATTTTTAATTTATTTAAATTAATTAGAATAACCTGTAGGAATATTTCCTACCAATATTCTCATTAATTCTCCATTAGTCTCTACTAGCCATTTATCATTATTTTTAACTAAGCTAATAGTTCCTGTTCTTTCTTCAACTTGTTGATTTTTAAGTAATTTCATTAAAGACTCTGTCATTAATCTATCTATTTTTTCTGATGAATACCCTTCTCCTGTTTCTCTTTCTTTTGTTTGTGAAGCCTCCATAATCATAGGGTATGCTACTCGAACAGTTTCATCTACAACTCTTCCTGTATCTATACCTTTTACTTTAACTTCTACTTTAGCTTCTGACTCATTTAAATGTTCAGCAGTTACCTCTCCTTGAAATTTTGAAAATACTTCATTAAAAAATATCTTTTCATCCTCACTTCTATTTCCTATACTATTTTCTTTATTAACACCTATACACATTTCTCTTGCATCAATATTTTTTTGAGACACTGCCTTTAGAAAATCATTTACTAAATCAGAAGGAGTTTTTTCTTTAGCTATAGTTCCACATCCCATTAAGGAAATAAATAAAACTAAAATAAGTAACATACTTGAAAATATTTTTCTCATAAACGTTTCCTCCATATAAAAGCTAAAACTATAGGTTTATTATATCACATATTTACATATTTGTTTTATTTTGTAAAATAGTATATTTATTTTATTCTAGTACTTCTCTTTTTCTTGTAGATTCTTTAAATATTTCTTTTAAACTTTCTTCTTCTTCATTAACTAAACATTTTTTTAATATATCTAACTTTTCTTGAAAATCATCTATTCTCTTTATTAAATTATTTTTATTTCCTAAAAACAGTTCACACCAAAGATCTTCATTTATATTAGCTATTCTAGTAAGTTCTCTATAGCTGTCCCCTATGAAATCACCAGTTTTAATATTTAAATTATCACTATTTATAAGTGATACTGCAATAGCATGAGGTAATTGACTAGTAAAAGATATTATTAAATCATGTTCTTTAGCACTTAATCTTTTAACTTTTTTAAACTTCATTAAAAAAGCTAGTTCTTCAATAAACCTTAAATTTTCTTCTTTATTATTTTCAGTAGGAGTTATTATAAAGTTAGCTTTTTTAAATATAGTTCCACAAGCATAATTTAATCCTCGTTTTTCTCTTCCCGCCATAGGATGACAAAAAATAAAATCTATATTTTTTTCTCTAGGCAATAAATTCTCTACTTCATTTATAAAATTATCTTTTATTCCTGTAACATCTGTTATAATTAACCCTTTTTTAAAATAAACTTTATACTTTTCAATAAATTTTTTTATAGATTTAGGATAAATACATAAAATAAGTAAATCTGTTTTTTTTATAAATTCTTTACTTTTAATATCATTATCTAAAGCCCCATCTTTTATAATCAATAAATCTTTGGCTTTTTTTATAGTATCATAATTAATATCTATACCATAAATATTATAATCACTTTCTTTTAAAGCCATAGCATAGGAACCTCCAATAACTCCAAGCCCTACAATAGTAATATTCATCACATATTCCCCTCTTTATGAAAATTCTCAACATTTTCTTATAAAATTTAACTTTAAACTTATTTAACCTACACTCTCTTGTATATAATTTTCTAAAGCTTTAATTGCTAATATATATCCATAAACTCCAAATCCTGAAATTTGTCCTATACATGCTGCTGCTGTAACTGATTTATGTCTAAATTCTTCTCTTTTATGTATATTACTTAAATGTACTTCTACACAAGGAAGATTTACTGCTTTTAAAGCATCATAAATAGCTAAGCTATAATGAGTATATGCACCTGGATTTATTATAATTGCTGTATATTCATCAAAATAAGCTGAATGAATAAAATTAATTATTTCTCCTTCTATATTGCTTTGAACACAAGTAATATCATAAGATAATTTTTCTCCTTCATTTTTTATATATTTTACAACATCACTATAATCCATTACTCCATAAATATTTTTTTCTCTTATTCCTAACATATTTAAATTTGGTCCATTTATAACCATAATTTTCATACTTATATCCTCCATTAAAATATTATTTTTTTAATAAAAAGACTTTTTGGAAGAATAATTATAATATGTTAATTAATTTATCAATAGCCTCACTTAAAGTACTATCATTAACTATTTCAAAATCTTTATATATATTATAT
>NZ_WHJC01000133.1 GCF_009295725.1 Clostridium tarantellae | reverse complement strand
AAATAATATAAAAGGAATGTTTTATGAATATTGATTTTCATGTCCATGGTTTAATTAGTAAAAAAATGCACTTTGATGAAAATATATTTTTACAAGGGATAAATTATGCTAAGGAAAGTGGATTAGATGCTTTTATTATGTGTGAGCATTTTAATGCGGTTTATTTTGAAGAAATTTACAATTATTTAAATGAAAAATTTCCTTATAGAGGAGATAGATATTTAATAAATGATTTTTCAGTTTTTCTAGGAATAGAAGTTAGTGTTAAAAATAAAGGACATATTATACTTTCAAGTGGAAGAGATGAAATTATCCATATTAGAAAAATTTTAGAAAAAAATATGGATAAGAACAATTTCATTGAATTAGAAGAACTTTTAAATTTAGCTAAAGAGTATAATTGTTTAAAAATAGGAGCGCATCCCTATAGGAAAGGTCATAAATTATATTTACATCCTAATAAATATCTTAATAAGTTAGATGCTTTAGATCTTAATGGTAAAGATATATATAACAAAGGTTTATTTATTGCTAGAGAAGAAGTAGAAAATCTTTCTAAAATTACAGAAGTGAATATAGTTACAGGAAGTGATAGTCATTATCCAATTCAATTAGGTTCTCTTAAAACTATTTTAAAAGAAAGTTGTTTTACTATAAAAGATATTAAAAATTGTATAAAAAATAAAGAGTATGAAATAAGTATTTCTAATTCTTTAAATCTTAGAATTTTTTCATCAAAAATAATAAAAAAATGTTTGTTAAATTCAAATATGTAAAAATTTAAAATAGTAAAAACTCCTAGTTAAGTAAAATAATTAACTAGAAGTTTTTGATAAAATAAAATTAATTTAAACACCATCATTATTAAATTCAGGTATAAAACTTTCACAATTAGTTCCTGAATCTTGTATAAATCCATTTATTACTCCTATATTTAAAGCATAGTTTATAAGACATATATAATGTTTATTATTAAGAGGTTTATTAATTTCAGAATACTCTTTTGCTTTATATGTAGGAGTATATTGATTCATAATAGATATATACACATCATCACCAAAGGTTTTATATATAGAGTCTATAATTTTTTTTGAATCAAATAGTAAACCAGGTAACATTAAATGACGTATTATGATACCTTTTTTAATAATTCCAAGGGAGTTAAATTGAACACTTCCTACTTGAGAAAACATTTCATTTAAAATATTTAATATATTATTACTATAATTATTTGCATTAGAATATTTTATTGCAAATTTATTATTGAAATATTTAAAATCAGGAAGATAAACATCAATATATCCATTAAGAGATTTTATTGTTTCTAAAGAATCATAACCATTAGTATTATAAACTATAGGAATAGTTAAGCCATTTTTTTTAGCTATATCTAGAGCCTTTATTATTTGCGGGACATAGTGAGTAGGAGTAACTAAGTTTATATTATGGGCACCTTGATTTTGTAATTCTAAAAATATTTCTGATAATCTATTAATTGATATTTCTTTACCAAAACCTTCAGATGATATAATATGATTTTGACAAAATACACATCTTAGATTGCAATTTGAAAAAAATACAGTTCCAGAGCCATTTTTTCCTGATATTGCAGGTTCTTCCCAAAAGTGTAATTTTGCTCTAGCTACCTTAATTACATTAGTTGCTTTGCAAAAACCTAGTTTATTATTTAATCTATTAACCTTACAATTTCTTATACATAAAGTACATTCTTCTAACATTTTATTTAATTCCATTTAATCACCTTACTTATTATTTTTTTTATATAATTATAATTTATATTACGATTATAATCCAATATTAGAGTTAGTCTATTAATTATTAAAAAGTAATAAAAGTATTAAAATAGGGGAATTTTAATATAATTATATTAGAAATATAGCATAATACTATTAGTTAGGTTCTTTTTTAAAACATAAAAAAAGAGATGATATTAAATATAATAAAGAAAAAGTTCGGAAATTCAAGAAAGTTGTTTTGAAAAAGAAATATCTCCTTCATTATTAAATACAAGTGAAGGAAAAAAATCTTGCAAAAAATAATAAAAAAATCTTGAAAATATAATTAAAATGAAATATAATTAAAACAACAAATTCATAATTGCAGTAAAGGGGTAGATACTTATGAAAATTCCATGTTCCATGATGACACAACATCCGGATAATGTTGAAACTTATATATCAATACAACAAGAGCCAGAGGAAGCTATTAAAGCATTAAAGCCACAAAATAAAGATGGATTAGGCATAGAAGAAATAATGATAGATTTTGAAGGGAAATTAACTCCTTATCATCAAACTTCACAAGTAGCTTTAGGATTAATTTCAAATGATATTATTCCAGGAAAAGATGTAAAAATAACTCCTAGGATACCAAATGCTAATAAAGAATCTGTTTTTAGACAATTAATGAGTATGATGTCTATTGTAGAAACTAATGTTCAAGCATATCAATTAACAAGTGAACAAGCGATTTCAGAAGTTATAGTACCAATGGTTGAAACAGGTGAAGAAATATCAGAATTTCAAGAAAGAGTTAATTCAGTTATAGATATGGGTAATAAAAATTATCCTATTAAATTTAAAGAAAATAGTATTAGAATTATTCCATTAGTAGAAGATGTTCCAGCTTTAGTTAATGTAGATAAAATATTAAATGATTTTTATAATATAGAAAAAGAAAAGGGACATAATATAGATTATTTAAGATTTATGATAGCACGTTCAGATACTGCTATGTCTTATGGATTGATATCAGGTGTTTTATCTGTAATTATGGCTATAGATAGTGCATATAAATGGGGAGAAAAAAATGGGGTAGAAATAGCACCGATTTTAGGATGTGGTTCTTTACCATTTAGAGGACATTTTACAGCAGAAAATATTGATAAAATCATTGAAACTTATAGTGGAATTAAGACATTTACTTTTCAATCTGCTTTAAGATATGATCATGGTGAGGAAAAAGCTAAAATAGCAGCTAAAGAATTAAGAGAAAAAATAGAAACTTCAATACATAAACCATTAACAGAAGAGGATAGAGATCTAATGAAAGAGTTCATAGGTATTTTATCTAAATATTACTTAAAAACATTTTTAAAGATTGTTAATACTGTTTCTTTTGTATCAGATTTTATACCTAAAAATAGAGATAGATTAACAAAAGCTAAAACTGGTTTAGAATATAATAGAGAAGTTGCTAATTTAGATAATATAGCAAATTTAGTTAAAGATGAAAAATTAAAAGAAGAAATTTTAAGTATAGATAACTCTACAGAATATGCAGTGCCAAGAGCTATTTCTTTCACTGGTGCTATGTATACTTTAGGAATGCCTCCAGAACTTTTAGGAATGGGTAGAGGTTTAAAAGAAATAAAAGAAAAATATGGTCAGCAAGGTATAGATAAGTTATTAAAATTCTATCCTATCTTGAAAGATGATTTAGGTTTTGCAGCTAAGTTTGCAAATAGTAAAGTAGCTAAAAGAATAATAGATGAATCAGCAAGAAAAGAATATAAAGAAGATATGATACTTGTTAATGAAATATTAAATCTTGGATTAGATTATGAAGAATTAGATGAAATAGATTTTTATCATACTTTACTTAAAACAACTCGTCCTATACTAATGCATTTAATAGGATTAGAAGATAATATTATAAGTAGCAAAACGGAAGAACTTAAAATATTAAATGAATGGATTGTTAGAATGGGTAAAGTTAGAGGAAGTATAGGATAAAATTAAAAATAAAAAACACTTAAATTAGTTTTAAAATCTAATTTAAGTGTTTTTTGTTAAGTAAATGAAAATGATTAATATTTTTACAAAATAGTTTGAGTTTATATAATTAAAGGGGTATAATAGAAAAGCAAGTATTAAAATTTCACACAAAAATTTTTGGTTTTATAAATAAAATTAATAGGGAAGATTGGTGAAAAGCCAACGCAGCCCCCGCTACTGTAAACACTACTTATAAATAAAATCCACTGATTTTAACAATTGGGAAGGGATTTATAGGGTTTGATGTGAAAGCCAGGAGACCTGCCAAAAATTTATTAAATAGACTTCGGAGGGAGGTTTTAATTTATTATTTATAAATTAGTTATAAATCTGCCTTTTTTAGGGAGATTTTTTTATTTGTTATACTTGCGAAAAGCAATTAAACAATAAATTATTTATTAAATTTAAAATTGACAAAAGAAAAATTATTATGGAGGAAAAAATGAATAAAATAGTTAAAAAAATATCAATGCTTTTATTATTAATTTTTAGTTTTTCACTAATTTCTTGTGGAGGAAATAATAAAGAAGAAAATAATAAAAAACAAAGTATTAGTACTAATGAAAATTATCCAGTTACAGTAGAAAATTTTAATTCTCAAGGAAATGAAATAAAGGAAACTTTTAATGAAACTCCAAAAAGAGTTATAAGTACTAATCAAACTACTACAGAAATTTTATTAGAATTAGGACTAGGTAAACATGTTATAGGAACAGCTTATTTAGATAATGAAATATTACCATCATTAAAAAGTGATTATGAAAAAATTCCAGTTTTAGCAGCTAAATATCCATCAAAAGAAGTAGTATTAGAAAATAATCCTGATTTTATCATAGGATGGAAAAGTGCATTTTCTGATAAAAATTTAGGTAGTGTTTCTTCTTGGAATGAGAAAAATGTACAAACATATATACAAAGAAATACTGCAGTTAAAAAGAATACTTTAGAAAATATATATAAAGATATTGAAGATATAGGCAAGATATTTGCCATAGAAGATAAAACTAAAAATTATGTAACAGATATGAAAAATAAAATTAAAGGTATAGAAGAAAAAACAAATAAATTAGATAAAAAACAAAGAGTTTTAGTTATAGAAGGGGAAGGAGATAACAAATATAGAGCTTATGGAGAAAATTCTTTAGTAGCAGATATGGTAGAAAAAGCAGGTGGAGAAAATATCTGTGATAAAGGTGGAAGTATAGGTGTAGAAAATATAATTGAATTAAATCCTGATATAATAATACTAATTTATTTTGAACAACAAGATAAAGATAATAAGGGAGTAGATAGCTTATTAAATAACAAAGCTTTACAGAAAGTAAATGCAATAAAAAATAAAAGAATAATAAATACACCATTGGCAGAAACTTATGCAGGTGGAGTAAGAACAGTAAGTGGTATAGAAAAGATGGCTAAGGATTTTTATCCAGATTTATTTAATTAAGAATTAAGGAGTAAAAATGGATAGAGATAAAGGTGGTAAAATAAAAAAAGAAAAAAAACATTTATTTAACAAATTAAACTTAATAATTTTCATGTTAAGTTTAGGATTATTCTTATCTATGATACTTGCAGTAACATTTGGAGCGGCAAAATTAAGTGCTTATGATGTGTATAGAATAATAATTTATAAGATATTTCATATATCAATTGGAGATATAGACGGTTTAATTAATAGTACAGCATATGATATTGTATGGCTAATTAGATTTCCAAGAGTTTTATTAGGAGCTATAGTTGGAATGTCTTTAGCAGTTATAGGTGTAGTTATGCAGGCTACAGTTCAAAATCCATTAGCTGATCCTTACATATTAGGGTTGTCCTCAGGAGCTTCTCTTGGGGCAACTTTTGCTATATTAATTGGATTTAATGGAATTTTAGCTGGTATGGGAATAACTTTTGGTGCCTTTATGGGTGCTTTAATATCATCAATAGTAGTTTTTTTATTATCTAATTTAGGTGGAAGAATAACTTCAAATAAGTTAATTTTATCAGGGATGATTGTTAGTTCTATTTGTTCTTCTTTTACTAGTTTTATAATTTATATGGTAGATAATGCTGAAAAAATGAAAAGTGTTAGTTTTTGGTTAATGGGAAGTTTAGTATCAGCTTCATGGGATAATATTAAGGTTCCATGTATTATAGTATTAATAGTTATAATATATTTCTTTTTTCAATTTAGAGTATTGAATACAATGCTTTTAGGTGATAATACGGGTATAACTTTAGGAATAGATATCACCAAGTATAGGAAAATATACATGATAATATGTTCTTTAGTTACAGGAATACTAGTTTCTATATGTGGAACCATAGGTTTTGTAGGTCTTATTATACCTCATATTGTAAGAATGATAGTTGGTGCAGATCATAAAAAATTAATTCCTATAACAGCATTAGTAGGAGCTATATTTTTAATATGGACAGATGTTTTTTCAAGAACTATTATGAATAATGTTGAAATTCCTATAGGAATATTAACTTCAATGCTAGGAGCACCTTGTTTAATGTGGCTTATGATAAATAAAGCTTATAAAACAGGAGGACAATAAATGAAGATAGAAATTCAGGATTTAGCTGTAAATTTAAATGGAAAAGAAATTATTCAAAATGTTTCCTTAAAAATAAAAAAAGGAAATTTTGTTGGAATAATAGGTCCTAATGGCAGTGGAAAATCAACCATATTAAAAACTCTATATAAAGTTTTACAAGCTAATAAAGGGAGTATTTATATTAATGGTAAGAATATAAATAAAATATCCATAAAATCTTTAGCAAAAGAACAAGCTGTAGTTAGTCAATTTAATGAATATAATTTTGATTTTAAAGTTAAGGATATAGTTATAATGGGAAGAACTCCACATAAAGGACTATTTGAATTAGATAATGAAAAAGATTATGAAATTGCAAGAGAATGTCTTACAAAAGTAGATATGTATAACTATAAAGATAGAATCTTTTCAACATTATCTGGCGGAGAAAAACAAAGAGTCTTATTAGCTAGAGCTATTGCTCAACAAACAGATTTATTAATATTAGATGAACCTACTAATCATTTAGACATAAAATATCAAATTCAAATATTAGATTTAGTAAAATCATTAAATATAACCGTATTAGCAGCTTTGCATGATTTAAATTTAGCAGCAATGTATTCAGATAAGTTATATGTAGTTAATAAGGGAAAAATAGTTAGTGAAGGTATTCCTGAAAAAGTTTTAACTATCAACTTAATAAGAGAAGTTTTTGAAGTAGAAAGTTATGTACATAAACATGAAATAACAGGGAATTTAAATATAGTATTTATTCCAAGGAGGAAATAAAGTGAAATTAGGAATTATGGTTTGTGAAAAAGTAAGCTATGAATGTGCAGCAACAGCATGTTTTAATGCCTTTAATAAAAGGGAAAAAGCTTTTGAAAAATATGTTAATAAAAATATAGAATTAGGAGCTTTATTTCATTGTAATGGATGTAAAAGTAGTTTGAAAAAGGATTTAGATTATAAAATAAAACAAATTAAAAATAATAATATTAAAACGATACATTTAGCTAAATGTATAAAAGTTGAATGCAACAGGTATGATGAAATTTTAAATTTTATAAAAGAAAATGATATATATGTAGAAGAAGGATCTCATTAATTAATTTATAAATAGAGTGTTAGCTTAAAATAGTTAACACTCTAGTTTAGGTATTTTAAGCATTTATAGCATATTTTTCAACAAGATATTTCATAGAGGTATAAGCTTGTTCTAAACTAGAAGATAAATATCTATTAAAAGTAGGAATTTTTTTTATATGTTTAGAAGAATTGTTAAATAAAGAGTTAATAACTTTAGAAACTTTTATTGTTAATTGAAAAATGTCTGAAAATTTTCTTAAATCTTCAGTACTTAAATTGCTAATACCAATTTTATAGCTTAAGGAACTCATCATATTATTTATAAAATTTAATTTTGATTTATACTCATTTAATACCTCATTATTAATTTCTTTTTCAAGTTTTATACTAATACTCATTTTAACAACCCCTTTTCTTAATTAATCATATTATAAACTTATTATACCATTAAATGTAAATGTTTACTATAGGTTTTTCGTAATATATAAATTTTCTTTAGAACAAAATCTGCTTCGAAGACCGCCTTCAGCACTTTAATTAAAGTTATCCACAGATTTTTAAAATTATAATTTCCTAAAGAATAAATAAAAAGCTATAATTTAAAAAAATTATAGCCTTAAAAATATATTTTACCATTGGTTTGGATATGCAACTATATGAAGTGTTACATTTCTTCTTCCAAAGGAATAACATTCACTTTCAGAATTCATAAATAAATCAATCTTCATTCCTTTTATAGCACCACCAGTGTCAGAGGCAATAGCATAACCATAACCTGGTATATAAACTTTAGAACCTAAAGGTATTACACTAGGATCAACTGCAATTGTACTTATACCATTAGGATCTCTAATTGGTTTAAGTCCTGTAGCAGTTATAGTATGTCCACTATAAGCTGTTGCTTCCATAGTATAAGTAGCTTTATAACTACCGTTACTTGGTGCAGTATTAGAAAAATTAGGTACTTTTGGTACATTCATAGCTTCTAATTTAGAAGTTCCATTATTAATTGCTGAATTTACTTTAGATTTAACTGTACTACTATTAAGCTGAGGTAATAAACCTTTAAGTGAAGAAACAGCATTTTCAATATCAACTTTAGATGAATTTGAAGAATCAATAACTGATATTGAATGTGCTACCAATAAATTTTCATTTTCTTCTATTACAGAAGCTACTTTTTCTTTTTCTTCATTTAATTTAATTAAAGTTGATTTTTGTTCATTTTGTTTTTCATTTAAATTTTTCAAATCACTTTCAGTAGATTTTTGAAGCTTTTCTAAATTCTCTTTTTTAGTATTTAAATTATTCTGTGCACTTTTAAGAGTATTTTTTTGATCATCTAAATCTTTTATTACTTCTTTATCTAATGTAACAATTTTCGTTACTGCAGTAAGTTTTGTTATAAAATCAGACATATTTTCTGAAGAAATTATAACAGCTAATGGAGAAGAAGCTTGACCATTTTTATATAATGCTCTCATTCTTTTACCAAGAATAGTTTCATTTTTTTCTACTTTTTTTTCAACATCCAATATTTCATGTTCAGTATCTTTAATTTGTTTTTCTGTATTTTGAATGTTAGTTTTATTTTCAGAAAGCTGAGAATTAAGTTTATTAATATCATTATTTAAATTAGATATTTGCGCATTTAGATCCATAATTTTACTATCTAATTGTTGAAATGTCTCTTTACTTTTTTTTATTGTTTCTTCAGGAGTATTAGCTAAAGCAACAGAACAGTTATTTAGAGCTAACGACAAAACAATAATTAAAGATAATGTTTTTTTATTCATTCAATATATTCCTCCTATCTTAAGTGTAACCCAAAATTTTAAAACCTTTACCAATTTATGTTAAAAACTCTTCGTTTTTTAGTATTATAACATAATAATTAAAAAAGGACAAAATTTTCATAAAATTTGGAAAAATAAAAGAGTAAATATTGATAATTATAAGTTGTTAATAATATAA
>NZ_WHJC01000132.1 GCF_009295725.1 Clostridium tarantellae | reverse complement strand
GTTTATAAAAAGCTGTTAATAGTATATAAATTTTAGTGGGAATTTTATAAAAATAAATGGTAAAAGCAAGGATTTTTTATGGATATTAAACAAGTAAATCAAAAGTTTTTAATAAAAAAGTAATGAAAAAATTTTTATAAAATGGTATTATTTTATGTGAGATTAAACATTGGAAATTAAAGAAAATAGCTATAAAAGGAGTAGTATGAATACTGACGTAAAAGAATATATTTTGAAAAAAAAGAAAAATAAGCTTATGAAAAAGATAATTATAATAAGTATTTTTATAGTAGTTATTTGTATTTTTATTTTATTAAAAGCGCCCATATTTAACATAAAAAAGGTAATAGTAAATAATAATACAACAATTCCTTCGGAAAAAATTATCAACAAAAGCAATATATTAGATAAAAATATATTTTTAGTTAATTTAAAAAATGTTTCAAAAGATATATTAGTTAACCCATATATAAAAGAGGTTAAAATAAAAAGAGTATTTCCAGATGAAGTTAGTATAAGTGTAAAGGAAAGAAAAGCTAGTTATTTGATAGAAAATGAATCTAAATATTATGTTTTAAATGAAGAACTTAAAATAATGGAAATTTTAGATTCCGATAAAGATATAAATGCTATATATCTTAATGGTATTAAAATAAAAAATAAATTTATTGGACAATGCATAACAGATGAAGATATAAGAAAACAAGAATTTACAAAAAAATTAAGCAATATTTTATTAAATGATAAAAGAAACACACAATTTACATCTTTAGATATTAATAATATAAGTGATATAATTTTATATTATGGGGAGGTAAAAATACTTTTAGGAAATGATGAAAAGGTTGAAGAAAAAATGAATAAAATATTAAATATTTTAAATAGTGGAGCAATAAATTTTAAAAAGGGATATATAGATGTAAGCTTTAAAGGTAATCCAGTAATATATGAAGAAAAAAGCAATACAACGGGAGGAACAGTTAATGAATAAAAAATCCTCACAAATTGCAATAGCATTAGTTTGCGCTATATTAGGTTTTATGGTAGCTTATCAATTTAAATTATTAAATAAAAAAGAACAAAATATCTTAGAAAGTTATGATAAAACAGATATAATGGCTGAAATAGAAGGACTTAAAAAAGAAAAAGCAGAACTTGGAAAAAAGAACGAATCTTTATTACAAGATTTAAAAAAATTAGAAGAAGCAGCAGTTTCAAAAGGTGATGTAAATAATCAAATAAAAGAAGAGTTAGACAAAACAAGAATGATATTAGGCATTGATGATGTTAAAGGGCCGGGAATTATTTTATACATAACTCCTAAATCACCATTATTAACCGCTAATAATGCAAAATATATAAGTGAAAATGAATTAGTTCATATTTTAAATGTTCTAGCTTTTTCAGGAGCAGAAGCTATTTCTATAAATGATTATAGAATAACTCCTCAAACAGGTATAAAAAATGCTAGTAATTTTATATGGATAGGAAATAACGAAAGAATATCTCCAAAGGATAATATAGTGATAAAAGCTATTGGTGAACCCAATAATTTAATAAAAGGAATAACATTTACTGGAGAGATGGATTATGGTGTTTTAGGTGGCAATTATGATTATAAATATGAAAAAAAAGATGAAATAGTTATTAATAAAAGTACTCAAAATTTAGTTTCTGATTATCTTAAAAAAGTAAAATAAGGAGTGAACATATGATAGTATTTATTGGATTATTAATTGGTATAATAATTGGTATAATATGGCCAGGTAGTATGCCTGATAAATTTTCGCCCTATATTTCAGTGGCCATATTAGCTTGTTTAGACTCTGTTTTTGGAGCAATAAGAGCTAGTTTATCTAAAAATTTTCAAGCGGATATTTTTATATCTGGATTTTTTGGAAATGCAGCATTGGCAGCTGTATTAGCTTATTTAGGAGACAAATTGGGAATTCCTATACATTTTGCAGCTATTATAGTATTTGGCGGAAGAATATTTGATAATTTTGCAATAATTAGAAGATTGTTATTAGAAAAAGCAAAATCTCGGTGATGAGGTGAGGGGTTGAGAAATACAGAGTCAACAATATTTATTTTTATTGCATCAATAATAGCAGGCGTATTAATATCTATGAATATTGGTTTAAAAAAAGAACCTGAAAAGATGCAATTAACAGTTGCACAATATCAAGATGCTTATAATAAAAGAAATAAATTATATAATGAAATTTCTAAATTAAAGCAAAGTAATAGGAAGATAAGTGAAAAGATAAAAGAATATTCTAAAGAAGATGAGCAATGGATAAAAATTTTTAATAATATAAAATTAGAACTTTCAGACAATCAAATGTTATCAGGTTTTTCAGAAGCTAAGGGATCAGGATTAAAAATAATATTAAAAGATGGCACTGAAAGCTTTGAAGGAGAGGTAATTGATGATTTTTTGAAAATCTTAAGAACTATACATGATGATGATATGATAAAAGTTGTAAATGAATTAAAGTTAGCAGGGGCTGAAGCTATATCATTAAACAATCAAAGAATAGTATATAATACAGAAATTTATTGTGGTGGACAATTTTTGAGAACTAATGGAGTAAAACTACCAGCCCCTTTTTATGTTAATGTTATAGGTGATCCTGATATGCTAGAGAATAATATACTTAGAGAAGGTAGTTATATTAAAACTCTTAAAAATCGAGGTATTAATATTGAAATAATTAGAAGTGATAATATTATAGTACCGGCGTATCTTGGAGATTTATCACCTAAATATATGTCGATTTATCAAAAATAATTATTAAAAAATATTAAAATTTATGAAGGATTTTCTAACTTTATGAAGAATATAAAAAATATGATAAGGAGCGTGCAATATATGGGAATTGAAGAAAATATTAAAAAAATATTAAAAGATATACCCGAAGAGGTAAAAGTTATTGCGGTTTCTAAAACAAAACCTATAGAAGATATGAATAAAGTTTATGATTTAGGGTTAAGAGATTTTGGAGAAAATAAGGTTCAAGAATTTTTATATAAATTTGAAAATTTTAAAAAAGATGTAAAATGGCATTTGATAGGTCATCTTCAAACTAATAAAGTTAAGTATATAGTAGGAAAGGTAGAACTTATACAATCTTTAGATAGTATTAAACTTTTAAAGGAGATAGAAAAAGTATATAGCAACCATAATGTAATTGCTAATACATTATTGCAAATAAATATTGGAAGAGAACAACAAAAATATGGAGTATTAGAAGAGGATATAAAAAGTATATTAGAATATGTAGAGAAATGTAATTTTGTAAAGATTAAAGGAATAATGGTTATTATACCAAAAGGTACAGAAGCAGAAAATAGCTTATATTTTAAGAAAACTCATGATATATGGAGTAATCTTAAATTTAAAAAATATAAAAATGTTACTATGGAAATTCTTTCAATGGGAATGTCAAATGATTATCATGAAGCTATAAAAAATGGAAGTAATATGATAAGAGTAGGAACCGGTATATTCGGAAAAAGAAATTAGAATAGTGAATATAATAAAAAAACAGGAGGTACATCACAATGTTTAAAAAAGTAAAAGATTTTTTTACAGGAATGGATACTTATGAAGATGAGTTTGAAGAGTTTGATGAAAATGAGGATGAAGAAGATGAATTAGTAGAAGAAACATTTTCACCAGTTATAGCTGCAACACAAAAAAAAGGTGGAAAAGTAGTAAATATTCATACAAACACATCTGCTAAATTAATGATAACTAAACCTTTAATATATGATGATGCACAAGAAATATGTACAGCTTTAAAAAATAGGAAAATAGTAGTAGTTAATACTACATCACTTGAGTTGAGAACAGCTCAAAGATTAATAGATTTCATTGGGGGAGCATGTTATGCTTTATGTGCAGATATTCAAGAAGTTGAAAAAGGTGTATTTATAGTATCACCATCAAATGTAGAAGTAAGTAATGAACTTAAAGATGAATTAAGTACAAAAGGATTATTTAACTGGTCTTCAAGATAGTTTTATAGAATTTATTATGGATAAGAAAAGATTTTTAGAGATTTTAGGAAAAAATGAAGATTTTGATTTAATTAAGTTGTATGAAAAAATACAATTAGCAAAAAACAAAGGGATACCTATATTTACTAGTGAATTTTATACTCCGGATATATGGACTAAAGTAGAAAATTTAACTTTAAAGCATGTACAAGTAAAATCTTATGGAGTTTTTAGTGAAAGTGATAGGCGAATAATTGCTTTTAACCAAAGCTATGAAGAATTTCCTATTAAAGTTTTGAAAATAAAATGTAATACTAAGTTTACTAAGTTAGAACATAAAGATTATCTTGGAGCTATCATGGCTTTAGGAATAAAAAGAAGTAAAATAGGAGAATTAATTTTATTTAATGATTTAGCATATTTAGTTGTTCATGATGATATGATAGATTATATTATATTAAATCTTATTAAAATTAAAAATCTAACTTGTAAATGTGAAGTAGTAGATATTATAAATGAAAATATAAAATTTCAGTATGAGGAAAGAACAGTTATAAGTACATCCACTAGAGTGGATTGCATAATAGCTTCCCTATGTAATATTTCAAGAAGTAAAGCTAGTACCTTACTTTCACAGGGTAAGGTATTAGTTAATTATGAGCAAATTAATGAAAAAAGTAATGATGTTAAGAGTAATAGTAAGATAACTATTAGAGGCTTTGGAAAGTTTAAAATAAAAGATATAATAGGTACTACTAAAAATGGAAGATTAAAATTAATAGTATTAAAATACACTTAAAGGAAGTGATAACATGAAATTGACACCTATGGATATTAATAATAAAGAGTTCAAAAAGGCATTAAGAGGATACTGTCCTGAAGAAGTAGATGAGTTTTTAGATAAAATTGTAGAAGAATATGAAAATTTATATAGAGAAAATACAACACTTAAAGAAAAAATAGCTGCTTCATCTGAAAAAATAGAACATTATTCTAAAATAGAAAATACAATTCAAAATACGTTATTATTAGCTCAAAATACTGCTGAGCAAGCTAAAGCTAATGCGCAAAAGGAAGCAGATGTAATAATTAAAAGCGCTAATGATACTGCTCAAAGAATATTAGATAAAGCTCATAATGATGTTGTACAAATTAATGATGAATATGAAAGAGTGAAACAAGAATTTGTTAAGTTTAGAGCTAAATTTAGAAGCTTTATGAATTTTCAATTGGAAACTTTTGGTGATTTGGAGAAAGATGTTGTTAAAAACTTTAATATATCTAAGCCAGAAGAAATTGAAGTTGAAGAACAAGGAATACATATTGAACTAAATGAAGAAACAGAACCTAAAGAAATTTATGAAGAAGAATCTAATTATGATGATATAAATAAAATAAAAAGTTTTTTTGCAACTAACTAAAAAAATCTCACTCTTATGGGTGAGATTTTTTAGTACTTATTATTTTATATATTGCTTTTTTTCTTATATTTATATAATATAAGTGGAGAGATAAATAGTATTTTATACAAATTACTATGATTGGAGAAACTAAAAATGTGTACGGAAAAAAAAGAATTAATAGTTACTGAAGAATTTAATGGAATAAGAGCAGATAAAGTATTGTCAAATATATTAAAAGATGTATCAAGAAACTTTATTCAAGGTTTATTTCAAGATGAAAAAGTTCTTATAAATGGAAAAAAACAAAAAGGAAAATTTAAAGTATCAACAAATGATATTATTAATTTAGAAGTACCAAAACCACAAGAATTAAAAGTTGAAGCAGAAAATATTCCTATAAATATAATTTATGAAGATAATGATATAATCATAGTAAATAAACCTAAAAATATGGTTGTTCATCCAGCACCAGGAAATTATAGTGGTACTTTAGTTAATGCTTTATTATATTACTGTAAAGATTTATCAGGCATTAATGGTGTTATAAGACCAGGAATAGTACATAGAATAGATAAGGATACATCAGGTATATTAGTAGTTGCTAAAAATGATTTTGCTCATAATAAATTAGCAGATCAATTTAAAGCACATAGTATTAAAAGAGAATATTATGCTTTAGTAGAAGGTAGAGTTAAAAAAGAAGAAGGTACAATTGATGCACCTATAGGACGTCATGTAAATGATAGATTAAAGTTTGCTGTAGTTAAAGAAGGAAAACATGCAGTAACTCATTTTCAGGTTTTAAGAGTATTTAATTCATGTACATTAATTAAATGTAGATTAGAAACTGGGAGGACCCATCAGATAAGAGTTCATATGTCTTTTATAGGACAACCTTTAGTTGGAGATACAGTATATGGGTTAAAGAAACAAAAGATTACTTTACAAGGACAAGTGCTTCATGCTAAATCTTTAGGGTTTATTCATCCTTCTACAAATAAGTATGTAGAATTTGATTCTGAACTACCAGATTATTATAAAGAAATATTAGAAAGATTAGGAGGATATAATGAAACTTAAAACTACTTTACTAGATAATAATGCTATAAGAAGAACCTTAGTTAGAATTTCACACGAAATTATTGAAAAAAATAAAGGGGTAGATGATATAATATTAATTGGAATAAAAAGACGAGGATATCCTTTAGCAAAAAGAATAGCTGATCAGATTGAAAAAATTGAAGGGATTAAAATACCTGTTACTAGTGTAGATATTACATTATATAGAGATGATTTATCTAACGTAAGTGAGTTACCAAGTATAAATCATTCAGAGTTAAGTATTTCAATAAGAAATAAGAAGGTTATAATTGTAGATGATGTTTTATATACGTGTAGGACAGTTAGAGCAGCTATAGATGCTATAATAGATCAAGGAAGACCTAATGTTATTCAATTAGCAGTTTTAGTAGATAGAGGACATAAAGAGTTACCAATAAGAGCTGATTATGTAGGAAAAAATCTTCCAACATCTACTGATGAGATTGTAAATGTTCAAATTGAAGAAATTGATGGAGAAGATTCAGTAAAAATATATCAAAATTAAATACAAGGAGTAAATTTAATGGATTACGATTTAATTGCAACAACCACCTTTGGAATAGAAGCTGTTACAGCTAAAGAACTAAAGGAATTGGGTTATGAAAATTTAAAAATTGAAAATGGAAAAGTCCATTTTCAAGGGGATGAAATGGATGTAGCTATAAGTAATTTATGGCTTAGAACAGCAGAAAGAGTTTTAATTAAAGTTGCTGAGTTTAAAGCGGAAAGTTTTGAAGAGTTATTTAATGGAACAGCTAAAATAGATTGGTCACAGTATATACCTGAAAATGGTAAAATGCATGTTGTAGGTAAATCTATAAAATCAAAATTATTTAGTGTACCAGATTGTCAATCAATAGTTAAAAAAGCTGTTGTTAAAAGTATGCAAGAAAGCTATAATACTATGTGGTTTAAAGAGGATGGTCCAGTTTATAAGATAGAAGTAGCTTTACTTAAAGATGTAGTTACTTTAACTATTGATACATCAGGAGAAGGATTACATAAAAGAGGATATAGAGAACATTCAGGTTCAGCACCACTTAAAGAAACTTTAGCAGCAGCATTAGTTTTGTTATCAAAATGGAAAAATGATAAATTATTAATAGATCCATTTTGTGGGTCAGGTACTATATTAGTAGAAGCTGCTTTAATAGGTAATAATATAGCACCAGGTTTAAAAAGAAGATTTGTAAGTGAAACGTGGCCTTCTATGGATAAAGAAATGTGGGATCAAGTTAGAGAGGGTGCTAAAAAGTCTGTAAAGAAAACTGATATGAAATTAGTTGGATATGATATAGATGATTGGGTTATTAAAACAGCAAGAAATAATGCAATAAAAGCTGGTGTAATAGATAATATACATTTTAAAAAGCAAGATTTTAAAGATTTTACTACTAAAACTGAAAATGCATACATAATATGTAATCCACCTTATGGTGAACGTATAGGAGAGAAAAAACAGGTAGAGTTATTAAATAAACAAATTGGAGATTTACAAAGAAAATTAAAAGGATGGGATTTTAATATCTTTACTGCTTTTCCTAACTTTGAAAAATTAATGGGACAAAAATCTAGTAAAAATAGAAAGTTATATAATGGAAGATTACTAT
Organism: Clostridium tarantellae; assembly: GCF_009295725.1. GTDB lineage: Bacteria > Bacillota > Clostridia > Clostridiales > Clostridiaceae > Sarcina > Sarcina tarantellae. The sequence continues at coordinate 1,288 of NZ_WHJC01000132.1, read as the reverse complement.
GTTATTATTATCAATACTTCCATAATTGCTCTAAATAATAAATAAAAAGCAGAGTGAATTTTAATTCACTCTGCTTAAAGTTATAGATTTAGGTGGATCAATATATATTGTTTTGTTTGTAGAGTATATTACCATTCCAGGTTTAGCTCCTGAAGGTTTTTTTACATTTTTTATTTGAGTATAATCTACGGGTACTTTAGTAGAATTTTGAGCTTTACTATAAAAAGCTGCTAACATACTAGCTTCATTTAATGTAGTATCTGGAATAAATTTGCTTTTTATTAACACATGTGAACCAGGTATATTTTTAGTGTGAAGCCAAGTATCTGTTTTATCACCAAATTTTAATGTTAAATAATCATTTTGAATATTATTTTTACCAACATAAATATCAATACCATCTGAAGAAATAAAATGCATTGGTTTATTAATTTTATTTTTTACTTTTCCTTTAGGTTTTCTAAATTTAATATAACCACTTTCTATAAGTTCTTTTTTTATTTCATCAATATCTTCATAAGTGTCGCAGGTTTTAAGGTTTATTAGTACTGAATTTAAATATGAAAGTTCTTCCTCATTTATTTCTAATTGATTTAATGCAGCTTCTTCAGCAGTTTTTAGCTTATTATATTTTTTAAAATAATATTGTACATTTTCAGAAGGAGTTTTATTTTCATCTAATTTAATGGACAAATATTCTTCTGTTTCTTTATAATAATTTAAAACATTAACATTTTTATCACCCTTTTTAAAACCGTATATATAAGAAGTAAGAAGTTCTCCTTTTAATTTAAAATCTTCTTTACTTTTACATTCTTTAAGGGTATTTTCTAATATTTTTAATTTTTTATTACATCTTTCAATATTTGTATGAAGAAGTTTATGAATATTTAAGCTTCTGCCATGTAATCTATCTTGTTTATCCTTATGGGCGTAAAATTTATCTAATAGTTCACTATGAGTATTAAATATTAATTTTTTATAATTATTATTAAAATCAATATTTGTCTAATAGTTATACTAGTTAATAAAATACTATTGATTGTTGTTGCTTGTATATCTGACTTTATTGCTATCCTATCAAAATTTCCTGTAAGTATATTAATAAATATAGTTAGAAAAAATACTGTAAATATTAATATTTCAATCTTTTTATTATTATAGTAATATATTATTCCACTTATTAAACACATAATACATAAAATAGTGTTATTTACACGCACAATTTCTTCTATTACACAAAATAAATCTATTGCTACTCCCTCTGTAAGAGTAACAGCTAATATAG
>NZ_WHJC01000131.1 GCF_009295725.1 Clostridium tarantellae | reverse complement strand
TACTAATATAAGTAAAAGGAGGAATTAATATGCAGATATCAACTTTTTTAATTATACTTCAATGTATAATAATGATTATATTTTTTATATATATGGTAAATAATTCAGGAAATCAAACTAAGCAAAATAAGAAAATTTTAGATAAAGAAAATGAAAAAGGTATGGAAACTTTAAATAAGTTAAAAGCTATCCAATTATCTCAACCATTAACAGAAAAAAGTAGACCAACAGATTTAAATGAAATTATAGGGCAGGAGGATGGAATAAGGGCTTTAAAAGCAGCATTATGTGGTCCAAATCCACAACATGTTATCATATATGGACCTCCTGGTGTTGGAAAAACTGCTGCAGCAAGAGTAGTTTTAGAAGAAGCTAAAACAATGGCTAATTCTCCTTTTAAATTAGAAGCTAAATTTGTTGAAATTGATGCTACTACATTAAGATTTGATGAACGTGGAATAGCAGATCCACTTATAGGTTCAGTGCATGATCCAATATATCAAGGTGCAGGAGCATTAGGAATAGCAGGAGTGCCACAACCTAAACCAGGAGCTGTTACTAAAGCACATGGAGGAATTTTATTTATAGATGAAATAGGGGAATTACATCCTATTGAATTAAATAAACTTTTAAAAGTTTTAGAAGATAGAAAAGTATTTTTAGATTCATCATATTATAGTTCAGAAAATCCTAATATACCTACATACATAAAAGAAATTTTTGATAATGGATTACCAGCAGATTTTAGATTAATTGGTGCTACTACAAGAAATCCAGAAGAAATAGTTCCAGCTATACGTTCAAGATGCGTAGAAATATTTTTTAAACCATTAGAAAATAATGAAATTGTTAAAATTGCTGAAAATGCTGTTAAAAAAGTTAATTTTAAAATAAGTAATGAAGGATTAAAAACTATAGGGAAATATTGTTCTAATGGAAGAGAAGTGGTAAACTTAATACAATTATGTGTTGGATTAGCTACTAATGATAATAGAGATTTTATTACATTAGAAGATATTAATTGGACAATTGAAAATGGTCAATATTCACCTAGAATAGATAATACTATAAGTGAAAATCCTCAAGTTGGAACAGTTAATGGATTAGCTGTATATGGTGCTAATATGGGAGCTTTAATGGAAATAGAAGCTATAGCTAAAAGAAAAAATTTTAAAAGAAAAGGTATATTAAAGATAACTGGTATAGTTGAAGACGAAGAAATAACTTCATCAAATAAAAAAATGAAAAGAAAAAGTACAGCATATTGTTCAGTACAAAATGTCTTAACAGTATTAAATAACATACTTGATATCAAATGTGATGAATATGATATTCATGTTAACTTTCCTGGAGGAATGCCAGTAGATGGTACATCAGCAGGGATTAGTATAACAACAGCAATATATAGTGCAATATGCAATAAGCCTATAAATAATAAAGTGGCAATGACAGGAGAAATTTCATTAAAAGGAATTGTAAAGGCTATTGGAGGAGTAAATGCTAAAATTATGGCTGCAAAAAAAGCAGGAGCAAGTATAGTTATTATACCAAAAGATAATTGGAATAATGGATTTGAAAATATAGAAGATATAAAAATAATACCAGTAACATCAATTGAAGAAGTATTAAAAATAGCTATAATTAATGAAGAAAATATTACTACTAAAGTTAAGGATAATGATAATAATATAGAAATAATTGCAGCTAAATCCTTAAATTAAAATAATTTGTTATAGAAAAGTCTCTAAAGTATTAAAATATATCCTATGTGATATATTTTAATACTTTAGAGACTTTTATTTTTTGTAAATAACTTTTCCTTATTTGTAATAGTTGAAAATTTATAATAATATGTGTATACTTGATAAAGACTATAATTTACAACAGATGGAGGGGAGAAATATGCAAGAAAATAAAGAAATTCTTCCATTAATTCCTCTAAGAGGCATGACAGTATTTCCTAATATGGTTATATATTTTGATGTTGGAAGAAAAAAATCTATTAAAGCAATAGAGAAGGCCATGTCACAAAATCAAAAAATTTTTTTAGCGGCTCAAAAGGATATTGATATTGAAGAGCCTACTAGAGAAGATATATTTAATGTAGGAACAGTTTGTGAGATAAAACAAATTGTCAAGCTTCCTAAGAATAGCATAAGAGTATTGGTTGAAGGAATTGAAAGAGGAAGAATAATAGAATATTACGATAAAGAGGATATAATAGAGGTATCTATAGAGAGTTTAGTATCAGATATAGATTATACTAAAGATTCAGAATTAGAAGCAGCACTTAGAATGTTAAAAGATGAATTTTTTGAATTTTTAGAGACTACTACTAATACTAAAACTCCAGACTTTTTTGATAATATTGATGAAATGAATGATGCAGGAAAAGTTGTGGATATTATAGCAGCTTATGTAGTGTTAAAACAAGAACAAAGACAAGAACTTTTACATTTAATTGACATAAAAGAAAGAGTAAAAAAACTTCTTATATATGTTAAACAAGAAAAAGAATTAGTAGCTATAGAGAAAAAAATAGATTCTATGGTTAAAGCTAAAATAGATAAAGGTCAAAAAGAATATTATTTAAGAGAGCAATTAAAAGTAATTCAAGAACAACTAGGAGAAGATGACGAAAATAAAAAGGCTATAAAAAAATATGAAGAAATATTAACAACTAAAGATATGCCTAGCAATATAAAGGAAAAGGCATATTATGAAATTTCTAGGTTGAAAGTAAGTTCTATACATTCTCAAGAAGGTGGAGCTATAAGAAGTTACTTAGATGTTTTATTATCATTACCATGGAATGAACATACTGAAGATACTATTGATTTGAAGATAGCTAAAAATATTTTAGAAAAAGAACATTATGGATTACATGATGTGAAAGAGAGAATTTTAGAATATTTAGCAGTTAGAAAAATGAGTAATTCATTAAAAGGTCCTATATTATGTTTAGTAGGTCCTCCTGGAGTTGGAAAAACATCTATAGGAAAAAGTATAGCAAAAGCTGTTAATAGAAATTTTATAAGAATGTCTTTAGGTGGAGTTAGAGATGAAGCTGAAATAAGAGGTCATAGAAGAACATATGTAGGAGCAATACCAGGAAGAATAGTTAATGGATTAAAGCAAGCTAAATCCAATAATCCACTTTTTTTATTAGATGAAATAGATAAACTTGGTAATGATATAAAAGGAAATCCAGCAGATGCCTTATTGGAAGTTCTAGATGGAGAACAAAATTCAACATTTAGAGATCATTACTTAGAAGTTGATTTAGATTTATCTAATGTAATGTTTATAACTACAGCTAATTCTTTAGATACAATTCCTAGACCATTATTAGATAGAATGGAAATAATAGAGGTATCCGGATATACATATGAAGAGAAATTTCATATAGCTAAAAAATATTTAATACCTAAAAAACTTTCAGAGCATGGTGTGAAAAAAAATACAATAACAATTTCTGATAATGCATTAAAATTAATTATAGAAGGTTACACTAAAGAATCAGGTGTTAGAGGATTAGAGAGAATTATAGCTACAGTTATAAGAAAAGCTATAAGGATTATAATAGAAAAAAATAAGAAAAAAATTAATATATCATCTAAATTAATCGAAAAGTATTTGGGACCAACAATATTTAACTATGATGCTCTGGACAAAGAAAATAAAATAGGTGTAGTTACCGGAATGGCTTGGACTGCATATGGTGGAGATACACTTCCAGTAGAAGTAATGGTCATGGATGGAAAAGGAAAATTAGAATTAACAGGGCAATTAGGAGATATTATGAAAGAATCTGCAAGAGCTGCATATTCATTTGTTAGAGCTAATAAGGAAAAATTAGGGATTGATACAGAATTTTACAAAGACAAGGATATACATATACATGTTCCAGAGGGAGCTGTTCCTAAAGATGGTCCTTCGGCAGGTGTAACAATTACTACAGCATTAGTATCTGCGCTTGCTAATAAAAAAGTTAAGCATAATGTAGCTATGACAGGAGAAATAACTTTAACAGGTAGGGTTTTAGCTATTGGAGGTTTAAAAGAAAAATGTTTAGCAGCTAGTAGAATAGGAATAGATACAGTTATAATACCTAAAGAAAATGAAAAAGATTTAATAAAAATACCTAATACAATAAAAAATAAGTTAAATATTATACTTGCAGAAAAAATACAAGATGTATTAGAAAATACATTAATTGGAGAGGATAAATATGAAAATTAAAACATCTGAATTTATAATATCCGCAGTTAAAAAGAATCAATATCCAGAGGAAGGATTTCCAGAGATAGCTTTTGTTGGAAGATCTAATGTGGGGAAATCATCTATTATAAATGCTTTAACTAATAGAAGAGGATTAGCTAAAGTTAGTCAAACTCCAGGAAAAACTAGATTAATAAATTTCTTTTTATTAAATAAAGATATGTTTTTAGTTGATTTACCTGGTTATGGATATGCTAAGGTTTCTAAAAAAGAAAAAGAAAGTTGGGGAGCAGTAATAGAAAGATATTTAGTGGACAGAGAGCCATTAAAAAGAGTAGTATTACTGGTAGACTGTAGACATAAACCTACTGCTGATGATATTCAAATGTATGAGTGGATAAAGCATTATGGATATGATATTGCTATAGTTGCAACTAAAAGTGATAAATTATCTAATAATGAATTAAGAAAAAGTGAAAAAATAATAAGAGAAACTTTAAAATTAGATCAAGAAGAAAAGCTAAACTATTTTTCTTCCTTAAATAAAAAAGGTAGAGATGAACTTATAGATATACTATTTTCAGATTTAGTAGAAGAAGTTTAAAACTAAAATGTCATGAGATTTAAAAAGGTAAATCTTATGGCATTTTTATTTTAGAAATTTTTATAACTTGTTAATAAGCTTAATTGAAAATTAAAATCATTATAGTAATGATACTAGTTAAAAATTCTCTTTAAAATATAATTTAGAAAAATTACAAATAAAAGTGTCAATTTATATATGTTGGAATAATATATAGTATAAAACTAAATAAATTAATAAGGAGGCTTTTATTTATGGAGTTAAATCAAATTTTAAATGATATGGCAGGTGGAGGTAATCCAGCAGGTGATAATTGTGATTATGGTTGTACTTGCGGACCTGAAAATTATGGATATTATCCGAGTTGTACACCAAATCCATCACCAGGAATGTCAGGAGGATTGGGAAATAATAATACTTTGTTGATTTTAATTTTATTATTATCAAGTGGAAATGGATTTAATGGATTTTTAAAAGGTGGAAATAAAGGGTTTTTATTAATATTATTATTACTTTTAGGAAATAGATAATATTGTTAAATTTTGAAATTGAATTTTAGGTGGTGCATTTGTGAGTAAAAAGAAAAAATATCATTTAAAAAATCAAAATCAATCTTATTATTTGTTTATTTTAATTCTTATACTTTTATACAATAATTATGGTTATGGATTAGGTAGTGGTACAAGCTTTAATACTGCTACGCCATTTAATTATTAACAATATAATAAATTATATTAAAAGGAGTGCTTAAATATGAGTAAAAAAACAAAAGCATGCAATTACTTTTGTGATTGTGAAAATGATTCTTGTTATTTATGGGTTTTAATATTATTAGCTTTAGGTGGAAATAATAATAATTTTGGAAATGTTTTGGGCTTAGGAAATAATAATTCAGTTTCTACAATAATCTTATTAATGCTCTTATGTGGTTTTGGAAACGATTAGAATAACATTATTTAAATATGCATATACAAAATAGAAATAAGTTTTTAAAACTATTATAAAGCAATACTATATTATTTTAATTTAAGTTTAAGTATATTAAAATTAGAATAATGAGTGGGAGGGCTTAGTGCCCTCCAAAAAAATATTTTATTATACATAAAAAGTATTAAGGAGGAATATAATGTCTAAACATAAACATAGAAGTAAATTTGATGATAAGGATGATAATAATGGTTTAAATATTAATCCTGAATTATTTAAAATGTTGGGATTAGGTGAAATAGATAATAATTCTCTAGCACAAATGATATCTTCTATAAAGCAGGAAAATTTTAGCATGGACTCCATGAATAATGTTTTAAAAGATTTATTGTTGAAAAATTCTACAAATAATAATTATCCAGATATATCCAATTTAGCTAATATGCTAACTGGCAGTATGAAAGGATCAAATAATATGGGAAATATGTTGGCTAGTTTATTATCAGGAAGTTTCAATCCTCAATTTACATCACAAGATACAAATTTTAATAATAATGAATCTAACGTTAGATTAAATATAAATAATGATAATATGTATAGTAAGAGAAAAACTAATAATATTAGTGATAAAGATGACAAAGTTAGAATGTTATCTTCTTTAAAAAATTTTGTTGATGAAGATAAAATTAAATTTTTAGATAAAGTAATAGAAATGTATAAAAAAGGTGAAATAATTTATAGATAATTAAAAATTTATGAATAAATATAATTTCTTAAGTAAATAATATATTATGTAGCAAGAGAATATTTCTCTTGAATCCCCCATCCCCCTTTTGGGCCACAAATTGTGGCCCTTTAATTATTTATTAAAATTATCTATTAAACTAATAAAAAATTCATTATTTATTTTATTTAGACATATTTTAAAACTAATTTGTGAAAAGTCTTTATCTGAATTTTTTAGAGCTTTTTTAAAATTTAAAGTCCAAGTACAGCTAGAAAGAGTATTAGAAGAATCCCAAGAATCATCTCTAAAAAAACAATCTTGAAATGTATAAGTAAAATTTTCTTTATCTAATTGCCAAAGAATAGCAAGTTCATCACTATTAATATTAGGAGCAAATATATTTGGAGTTTCAGATAACTCATAAGGATATTCAATTAAATCTATAAATTGAATTACAGAATTTAATCCTGGTAGTGAATTTTTTTCATAAGATATATTTTTCAAATTTTTTTCTTTCATAAGATATTGTTGAATATTTGATTGACTACTTTCTAAAGAAGCTGATAATAATTTAGGGGTTTTATTATTTGATGAATCTAGAATACCTAATATATTATTAGTTGAACAATATATGTCTAAAAATTCATTATTATTCCATGTGAAAATATGTTGAATTGGAGTATTTTCTTGTGAAGATTGAATAATAATTTCAGGAATCCTATCTCTATTAATATCTATAATATTTATAGTCATTGGCCAATGACTATAATAATTTCCTAAAGTTTTAAGTGTTTTTTTTTCATTAAAAAAATAAGTTTTTTTATTTATAAGTGCTTCTACATAGTATTTTTCTTCTTTAGCAGTTATATAAAGCACATCTTCTTTTCCATCACCATTTAAGTCTTTTTTTATAGCTTGTTCGCCTTGAGGTTTTGCCATAATGGGTATGCTTTCATCAGTATAATAAGAATTAAAATTTATTTTAGCTAGGTATAAAAATCCTGAGCCTATTAATAATAAAAGAGTACTGAATATTATTAATGTTTTTTTTGTAACAATTATTACATTAAATTTCATATAATCACCTCATTAAAGTATATGTGATTATATTATATTTATTGCTAATAAACATAATAATTTTTAGAATAAATGGAGGTATTAAAATGATTAAATTAAAACAAATTATAGGTATATTTTTAATATTAACATTAAGTATATCTTGTTTTGGATGCAAAAGAAGGAATTTAACAAATCAAACTAATGAAACTATAAACATACTTTTAGAATCACAATATACTAGTGATAAAGAAGCAGTTGAATTAATATTAAAAGGCTTTAAAGATAGATACAGTAAAATTCCCATAAATATTAAGGAATTTAAAAGTATAAATGAAATAAAAGAAGATATTAGTGAAAAAAAATATGATATTATTTTATGTAGTAGACCTAATTTTTTAGAGTTACATAAATTAGGATTAATAAATAAATTAACAAGTTATTTTGAAAATAGCAATATTCAGGAAAAGTTTTATAATATAACATTAAGTTATGGAAAAATAGGAGAAGAATTTTATGGTATGGCTTTATTTCCTTACTCTTTAGAATTTATTTATAATGAAAATATTTTAAAAAATTTAATAGGAAATAGAGACATTAATAATTTTGAAGATTTAATTAATATTATAAAAGAAAATAATATTAGAATTCCAATGATTCTTCCTAAAGAACTTAATTTAGAGTTAGCATTATCTACATTATTAGCTAATAGCATAATTAAAAAAGATAATTTAATAGATATATATAATGGAGAAAAGGAAATTAAAAGCAATAAAATTCTTATAGAAGAGGTATTAAACACTTTAAATAAAGTAAAAAAAGAAGTTGGATTTAATTATTTTTATAATGTTAATATAGATGATATAAATAAATTAGATAAAGAAAATATTCCTATGGCGTTAGTTACCAGCTTAGTAGGAGTTGGCAATAAAGATTTTAAAGATTTATTTTTTCTTGGAGAAATAAATAAAGAACTAATAAAAACAACTCCACCTATTTTCAGTAATTATATAGTATGTTCTGTTAATAATAATAAAAATCCTATATTAGTTAATAAATTTTTTGATTATTTATTAACAAATGATTCATATACACAAATAGCAGAGAAAGGATATTTTACAGGAAATAAAGTTATAGATTCAAGTTGTATGGGAATTAATAAAAAAAGCACATGGACAATAGCTAATGGAGGAATTACTAATATACCATATTATTTAAATTTATCTTATGAATCAAAACAAGTTTTAATAAACTTAATTAAAAAATCAATGAATGAAAATAGTAATCTTAAAGAAATAAAAAAAGATGTATCTAATATATTTAAAGAATAAATAAAAGGAAAGTGGATTATCCACTTTCCTTTTATTTATTATCTTTTTGACATTCAGTACATATACCATAAAAATATATTTTATTAGAAATTACTTTATAATTAGAATGTTCTGCTGCATAAATGTTTAAATTTTTTACATCTAAATCTTCTACATCATCAACTTTATTACAAGTTAAACATTGAATATGTGAATGCTCGCAAGCATTTCCATCATACCTAAAATTTCCCTCACCAACATTTATTTCTTGAACTAGACCTACTTCAACTAAAGTTTTAAGTGCCTTATAAACAGTAGCTAAACTCATAGTTGGATAATCTTCTTGTAATGATTTATAAATAGTTTCCGCAGAAGGATGCTCTTTAGTACTTTTTAAATACTTATAAACAGCTATTCTTTGAGGAGTCAATTTTAATTTTTTTTCTTTGAATATACTAGTAATATTATCCATTTACACCATCCCGTATTATTTAATTAATCATATTTTATAATAATTATTATTGATTGTCAAAGGTTATTGCTTGTATCAATTGAAAAAATATTTAAATTTTTAAAATATTGTACAAAATTACAAAATATGCTATAATCAATTTGATTGTTAAGTGATTAACAACATTCATATAATTCATGTTCATTTCATTTTTTAAGAACAGTTTAACTGTTC
>NZ_WHJC01000130.1 GCF_009295725.1 Clostridium tarantellae | reverse complement strand
CTCCAAATTAATAAAACACACTTAAATAATTTAATTTTATAAATTTAATTATTCAAAACCTAACAATTACTATAATATATAATTTTTAAATAAAATTCTAGTTTTTTCATTATACTTTTTTATTTTTATCAAAACTAAACTACCACCTGACTTTATTAATAATTCATATAATCTTTCATAAATATACAAATATATCATAATTTATTGAAAATAATTTAATTTTATATTATTTTTAATTAAATTTTTCCTTATTTTCAATATAAAAACTTTTAAATTTAAAACTTGTCCTATATAATAATTAGTGAATCTAGCATATTTTTCTATTATAACTTTTATATGTTATTAATTTATAATAGTTTTTGTGTTAGTTCTTTTATTTTTAATAATTATTGGTTTAATACTTAAATCTGTATTTACCATTTAATTTTATAATAATAAATGGAGGTTTTTTCGTGAAAATAAACAATTCAATTGATATTTTTAAATTTATAGCTGCTTGTCTAGTTATGTCTATTCATATTTGTCCACTAGCTTCTGGTAATATGATGTTAAACTCTATGTTTAATGATACTGTTGCTAGAATTGCAGTACCCTTTTTCTTTACTATAGCAGGATATTTTTTATATAGTAAAATGGAAAATTCCCGAGGAATTAAAAGTTACATAATAAAATTAATTAAGCTTTACATAATATGGTCTCTTATTTATTTTCCAATAATATTTTATACTTGGATAGGTAATGGAACTCATATACTACTTGATGTTATATTTTATATTAGAAATGTTATTTTAATTGGAGCCTATATACAATTATGGTACTTACCTGCTTTAATTTTTAGTGTGGCTATATTATTTTTACTTTTAAAGAAATTTTCATTAAGAATATGTCTATTAATAAGTAGTTGTTTATATTTAATTGGCTTATTAGGAGATGGATATTATGGCATATCTGTTACATTGGGATTTTCTAAATATATTGATAAGTTTACAAGTTTTTTTGGTAGTACACGTAATGGTTTATTTTTTGGTATGTTTTTTGTTTGTTTAGGCATGTATATTAAAGCCCATCCTCCTAAGAATCATTTAAAAACATATAAGTATTTGGGTATACTAGCCTCTCTTCTTTTAATGATTATTGAGGTTTATATTTTGAAAAAATCTAAATTTGCTCATGATTATAATATGTATATTTCTTTAATTCCAGCAATTTATTTCTTAGTATTAATACTTGTAAATGCTAATTTAAAATTCAAATTAAAAATTTGCTTACGTTCTTTAAGTTTAACAATGTATTTAACTCATATGTGGATTTTCCTTATTTATAAAAAAATTATAGATATAATTGAATTAGATGTACTTAAAAATAGTTTTATTAGATATATTATAGTTCTTGCACTTTCAATAGTTATTCATTGCTTAATAGTACAATTTAAAAATATATATCAATTAAAAAACGCTAAAGTTACTTCTTTAAAATTAAACTCATAAAAAAGAAACAGTTTGCTTTTTTAACAAACTGTTTCTTTTTTATTATTTGAAAAATTATATAAATATTGTCTTTGAAAATCAATTTTTTATTATTATATTAAAATACTGTAAAGCATTCATTTATTTTTTTAGCCATATCTGTAGCTATCTTTATTTGATTATTTTTATTTGTTATTTTTTCAGCATCTTCTGCATTTGATAAAGTACCAGGTACTATTGATATAGATGGAATATTAAATACTCTAAGTAAATACTGATTATTTTCCTCTATACCATTATTAACAAATCCACCTACATTAGCTATATTCTCAGATAATATGGTAGCTGAAAATTTACTCTTTTTCACAGCATTTGATTCTATTCTTTCTTTTCCTGATGTACTATAATAAGCTTTTACACCATTTACTTTTGCATCTCTATTTCCATTACTTTCAATTCTTATAAACATATCTGCTTTTGAATTTTCAGTAAATTTACGTCTTCTATTTAAATTATCATCTTCCGTTTTATCATTGTTTATTTCAGAAGGTTCTTGAGTTAAAAGAACTTTATATCCAAAATTACTTAATTGTTCTTTTAATTTAACTGCTAATTCCATATTTACTTCTGAAGATTTATATTCTTTTCCGTTATGTATAAACTTTTCACCAAGATCTATATTATTTTTTGATTTAATATTATAATCTGGATCTATAACTATAACTTTTTTATTAAATTTTATAGTTTTTTCCATGAATTTAGAAGTACCATTCTTTCCAATGGCTACTGCTTTAACTTTATGATTTCCTGCTGAGAACTTAGATACATTAAATTCTCCAGTAAATCCACTATTTTTTGCATCCTTATAAGCTGAGAATACTCTTGCAACATCATCTCTTTTTTGATTTACGGTTGCATTTCCTAAAAATTCATTATCTACATATAACTTTACTTCCTTTATATCTGAAGCATTTAATGCCCAACCTTTAACTTTTAACTTTACTCCATTTGAAGTTAAATTATTTTCAGGGTATTCTAGGTTAATTCTTGCTGCTTTTTCTTTTAAGTTAATTTTAGCAGTTCTAATAATTTTAGTACCATCAAAGCAATTAACTTCTGCTTTTATAACTTTTTCTCCATATCCAATTTCATCTGTATTAAATCTTGCTGTAAATCCACTTTTATCTCCATTAGGATATCCAGGAAATACTCTGTTTACATCTGGTCTTTCTATTTCAGTCTTTGCATATCCTAAAAATTTATCATTAGCATATATTTTAATGTCTTTTATTTCTGAACCATATAAAGCCCATCCTCTAATATCAAGAATACCATTATTTATAGTAACTCCAGCTTTGGGAGTTTCTAAATTCATTTTACCAGGTTTTCTTTGTAAGTTTACTTTAGTTGTTCTTGTAATAATAGTGTTATCGCCACCTCTTACTTCAACTTTTAAAGTTTTTTCCCCTGGATAAATGTATCCTACTTCAAAACGTCCATTAAATCCACTTATATCTCCATCAGGATAGTTTGGAAATGCTTTATTTACATCAGGTCTTCTTATACCTAAGTTTGCATGTCCTACATATTCATCATTTAAGTATGCTTTTATCTCTAATACTTGTGATCCATTTAAAGCCCATCCTTTAATATTTAATGTGTTTCCATTTACCCAAGCTTTTTCTAAGTTCATTCTAGGCTTTTTCTTTTCTATAACTACTGTTTTAGTTTGAACCATCTTGCTACCATCATTAGCAAAAACTTCAAGCTTTAATTCTTTATTTCCTTTAGTAAATTCTCTTATATCAAAGTTATTTGCAAAACCACTTAAGTTTGAATCTCTATATTCAGGAAATGCTCTAGCAACATCTGCTCTTTCTATATCAGTATGAATTTGTCCTAAATCTCTACCATCTAATGAAACATTTATATATTCTATACCTACGCCATGGATAGCCCAGCCTCTAATATTTAACTCATTACCCATAATAGCTACACTTTCTAGATTCATCTTTGCTTTTTTTCTTGTTTTAGCAAATTCACATAAATTGTTATATCTTTCACTAACAAATTCAATATAACCATCATCATCAAGCCATTTTTTTAATACATCTGATAATTTAGAACTCTTTCCATAAAGTTCTTTAGAATGATTTGGATCTGTTGTTCCATTAGCTTTTTTAGGATATCCTTTTACACCTGCATATAAAGCTAAATGGTCTAAATGTGCTATTACTCCATCTCTCCAACTTTTAAACCTATATGGTTCTCTATTATCTTCAGCTCTAAATAAAGGTTCTGCTAAAGCATTCATTAAAGAAGAGTTTTTATATTCTTCATTAAAATTATTATCATTACCAAAATTATTTTCTGCTCCTGCTTGAATAAAAGCTATTGCAGGATTAATATTTCCATGATCTTTATATAAATCCCAGTATAAGTCAACTAAATCAATAAAACTATTAGTTGCATTTTCTCTATATGCCCATTCTTTAGCATCTTCTTTTGTTACATTTGTTTTAGCTGTTATATCTATATTTTTATTTTCTAAAGCATGTACAAATTTAGTAGGAATAATACTAAATATAACTATTATCATAGCTATAATTGATATTTTTCTTAAGTTCTTATTCATTTTTATCCCCTTTATTAAGTTTTAAATTTATTTTTTGAATACCTTTAACTTTATCCTTATACTCCCCCCTTAAAACAACAACTCTTCCACTTTGTTATTTACATATAAATATAATCTATTTTTCGATATATTTTTACATAATATTCTTTAGGAAGAATATTTTTCTCATTAATTATTATTATAAATTAAATATAATTATATTTCTACTTTTTTTAAAATTTTAACTTTATCATAGTAAAATATTAAATTTATAACTTTCTAACTTATTAAAAAGCTCCTTTAATTTTATAAAATCAAAGGAGTTAAAAAATTATTTTCAATATATTCAATTATTTTTTGATTTTATTTAAAATATATTTTATCTTACACTTAATAGAAATTTTTTTATTACACACAACTTCTAATATTTTATAGTTCAATTTTAAATTTTCTTTTATATGTTGTGTTAAATTTAATCCTTTATTTAACTCCATAGCATATAACCCATAATTAATATTAAAGCTCATTAAATAATCTTTTAATAACTTTTCATCTATATTTCCATAGTTAATAGCATGTTCTTTAGCAGTTTTTACTGCTCTAACTAAATCTTCTACTTTTTTTGGAGAAGAACTAGCTGTTATACTTCCTTCTCTCATTCTATACTTATACATACTTTCATTTATAAACATTGCTTTTTTATAAGTGCTCATAACTTTAAATGTAGGAATTATATCCTCATAATAAGCTCCTTCTTCAAAGCTTAAATTATTTTCTACCCAAATATCTCTTCTATACAGCTTATTCATTACCTGGCAATTCATTTTTCTACTTAATAGTATTTCATATAATTCTGTACTATTATAAATTTTCTCTTCATCTTCTTTTAAATTATTATACTTTTTATTTTTTTCCTTATTCCAGTAAAGCTGTAAGTCACATATAACTAATGGACAATTATATTTTTCAGCCCTATTATAAAGTTTTTCAATAGTATATAAATCTATAAAATCATCACTATCAATAAACATTAAATACTTTCCTTTAGCTTCTCTAATTCCTGAATTTCTTGCCGCACTTAATCCTGAATTTTTTTGATTTACTACTTTAATATTTTCATGCTTTTTAGCATATTCATCTATTATTTTTCCACTGCCATCTGTTGCACCATCATTAACCACTATTATTTCTATTTCTTTTAATGTTTGATTAGCAATACTATTTAAACATTCACCTAAATACTGCTCTACATTATAAACTGGAACAATAACACTAACTTTAATTTTATTCATTGGCTATTTTCTCCTCTATAAATTTTCTTTATTTAATAATTAAGTGCCTTTTTTAATTTTTTAGCATGTTCTTTTAATGAATAATTAAATTCTTCTTCAACTATGTTTTTATTTAATTTTTCTAATAGTGATCTATCTTTAAATATTTTAATTAAAATTTCTTCTAATGCTTTAGAATTATCTTCTATAACAAATCCTTTTTCTTTACCTGTAATTATTAAGTCCTTACTTCCTACTTTTTTAGTTAAAATAACTGGCACACCATGACTTAATGCTTCTAAAGTTATAAATCCAAAAGTTTCATACCATATACTAGGTACTATCAAAACATCTGTATTTTCAAATATTCTCTCTAATTCACTATATTTATATCTTCCATGATTTTTTATATTTCCTTTAATATTACTTTCATTTAAACTATTATCACCATATAAATTTAATTTTATATTTTCAAATCCTTTAGATTTTAATGAATTCATAGTTTCTACTAATATACAAAATCCTTTGTAAGCTTTATTCGGTCCTAAATATGTAACTCTTAATTCGTTTTTAGAATAATCTTTTATTATTCTTTTATCTTTAATATGCTTATGAGTAATAGGTAAAACTAATCCTTCTTTATTTAAATATTTTTTATATATACTTTCCGTTACAGAGCTATTAAATAAGAATAGATCTATACTTTTAAACATTTGTAAGTAATAATTAAGTAATAATTCCATACTATTATTTTTTTTATTAAAGGAATTGTTTAAGTTTTTAAAATAACTTTGTTTACAGTCTACATTAGCTTTACTTTTCTTTAGTTTTTTAATCTTAGAAGTTACCTTCTTTAAAAAGTCTATTCCTCCTATGTTTTTAAACTCTCTATAAGGTACACTTTGAAGAATTTTTATTTTATTAAAACTAAAGCCTGACTCATTACAAAGGGTGCATTTTTTATAATCTCTATCTTGGCAAAGATTTTTATCTAAGTCTATAAAATTAACCTTTGGACATAATCCAAAATAATCATGGGTACTATATACAGTTTTTATATTTAGTTCTCTACAAGCCTCTAAAAACTCCATATGCATTCCCATAAGTGTATGTATATGAACTACTTCAACATTAATATGCTTTAAAAATTTTTTATAAATATCCTTTGAAGCTGTTACCATAAACTTTTTTGATTCTTTAGTACCATTTAATAGAGGTACTGGCAATGGATTTATAAGTTCAAATACCTTTATATTTTTATGCTCTTTATATTTTTTTATATGTATATGCTTACTATTATTATGTCTACCAGGGAAAAGTAAATAGACCTCTTCTCCCTGTTTAACTTGTTCTCCCATCAAATCATAAGAATACTTAGTTAATCCTCCTGTCCTATAAGGAGGTAATCCTAATGAATAATGTAACACTTTCATTTTTCTTCACCTCTATAATTTAAGCAGTTTATAGTGAATATTTATATACTACTTACTTTTATACATATTTTCATAATATTTTTTATAATTACCTGAAGTTACATTTTCCATCCATTCTTTATTTTCTAAATACCACTTTATTGTTTTCTTTATTCCCACATCAAAAGTAGTTTCAGGATACCATCCTAATTCTTCTTTTATTTTACTAGGGTCAATTCCATATCTTCTATCATGTCCTTTTCTATCTTCTACATACTTTATTAAATTTTCTGTTACATCTTTATCTATATTTTCATTTATGTACGCTATAACTGTCTTAACTATTTGTATATTAGTCCTTTCATTATGTCCACCTACATTGTACACTTCTCCAAGTTTTCCCTTATTAATAACCATATCTATAGCTTTGCAGTGGTCTTCTACATATAACCAATCTCTTATATTCAATCCATCTCCGTATATAGGTAAATCTTTATGTTGTAAGCAGTTATTTATTAAAAGAGGGATTAATTTTTCTGGAAATTGATATGGACCATAATTATTGGAACATCTTGTTATATTTATTGGCATTTTATAAGTGTCCCCATATGCCTTAACCATTAAGTCTGAACTTGCTTTACTAGCTGAATATGGACTATGTGGATCTAATGGTGTTGTTTCCATAAAAAATCCTGTCTCTCCAAGGGAACCATAAACCTCATCTGTAGAAACATGAAGAAACTTAACCCCTTCTTTCCATCCATCTTCTATTTCCCAGGCTTCCTTCGCACAATTTAATAAATTAACCGTTCCTAAAACATTAGTTTTAACAAAAACCTCTGGCTCTTTTATACTCCTATCCACATGAGATTCAGCTGCAAAATGTGCTACATAATCAATATTATGCTCTTTAAATAACTTATTAACTAATTCTTTATCACAAATATCTCCTTCAATAAAAATGTGTCTTTCATTTTCCTTTAAAGACTTTAAATTATCTAAGTTTCCTGCATAAGTTAATTTATCTAAATTTATTATCTTTATATCCTCATATTTATTTAACATATATAAAACAAAATTTGAACCAATAAATCCAGCTCCACCAGTTACTAAATAAGTTTTCATTAATTTTTTCCTCTCTTACTTTTTAATTTATTTTAATATTTTTAATTATTAATGTAATTTATTCTAAAAAGAATATTTTACAAATAATTTAAGATTTGCTTATGATTAAGCTAAATTTTGCTAATAAAACTTTTTAGAGCTTCTTTCCAATATCTCATTTCATCGCCAACAGTACATCTTAACATCATATTATCTAAAGATGAATATTCTGGTCTTTTAGCTGGTGTTTTATATTCCTCTGATGTACAAGGTAACACCTCACATTGAATATTTGACAATTCCATTATTGCCTTAGCAAAATCATACCAAGTACATTCTCCTTTACCAGTACAATGATATATACCATACTCTTCTGTTTCTATTAACTTAAGAATATGATAAGCTAGATCATTAGCATTAGTAGGATTTCCTTTTTGATCATTTACTACTTTTAAATTATCTCTTTCCTTACCTAATCTCATCATAGTGTACACAAAATTATGTCCTATATATCCATATAACCAAGATGTTCTTATAATAAAATATTTAGATGAAAATTCTCTTACATAATTTTCTCCCATTAATTTTGTTTTTCCATAAACACTATAAGGTTTAGTTAAATCAAACTCTGTTAAAGGAGTATTTCCTATTCCACTAAATACATAATCTGTAGATACTTGCACTAGTTTTGCTCCTATTTCTTCGCAAACTATAGCTAAATTTCTAGCTCCTAAGGTATTTATCTTAAAAGCTAAATCTTTATTTGATTCACAACCATCCACATTAGTAGCCGCAGCACAATTTATAACCACATCTGGTTTTAATTCATTTATTTTATTTTTAACATTTTCAAAATTAGTTATATCTAACTCTTCCACACCTAAAGCCATAACCTGAGCCTTTTTTATTGTTTCTGAAATTTTTCCAATATCAGCTTTTTTTTTACCTATTATAGATAAAAGCTCATTAGCAAGTTGCCCTTTACCACCAGTAATTAATATACGCATAATAGATTCTCCTTTTTTTCAATTCTTCTTATGTTTTATAGTTATTTACAATTTTAATAAAACTATATTTTTTTATTCTTTAATTTTAAAAAGGTAAATCTAAATCTTTAAGATTTTTTTGATTCTTATCCTTTTCTGATAAAATTACTTCTTCAATCTCTTCTAAAGGCCACTTAATTCCAATATCAAGGTCATTCCAAAGCACTCCTCCATCATATTCTGGTGCATAAAAATCTGTACATTTATAATTAAATGTAGCCATATCTGAAAGAACTAAAAATCCATGGGCAAATCCTTCTGGTACATAAAATTGTCTTTTGTTTTCTGAAGTTAAAAGAACTCCTTCCCACTGCCCAAAAGTTTCTGAATCCTTTCTTAAATCTACAGCAACATCATATACTTGACCTTCAGTAACTCTAACTAATTTACCTTGGGTATGTTTTGTTTGAAAATGAAGACCTCTTAGTACACCTTTTTTAGATCTAGATTCATTATCTTGAACAAATTTCATTGTTAAACCAGCTTCTTCAAAAGCTTTTTCATTATAACTTTCCATGAAATATCCTCTTTCATCCCCAAAAACCTTAGGCTCTATTATATATAAATCTTTTATTTTAGTTTTTATAAAATTAAAATTTCCCATGCTAGACACTCCTATATGT
>NZ_WHJC01000129.1 GCF_009295725.1 Clostridium tarantellae | reverse complement strand
GTATAATATAACTATATAGTATAAATTATGTATTATTAATATACCTTTAAATTAAGTTTTATTAAATTATGTTTATTTAAACAACTTAAAAGAATTATTTATTAATTCTACGTTTTAGAAAGGATAATAGCATGAGCAACTTTTGGTGTGAAGTAGACTTAAAAAAATTAAATGATAATATTGATGTAATAAAAAAACTTGTAGGTAATAAAAAAATTATTGGTGTTATTAAGGGAGATGCTTATGGACTTGGAATAGAAAAAATTTCAGAATTTCTATCGAATAAGATAGATATTTTGGCTGTAGCAACAAAGGAAGAAAGTGAAAAAGTATATAGTAATACTGATATATTACTATTATCTCCTTTATGTTGTAAAAATGATTTTAATGATGAACGAGAAAATTTAATTTTTTCTATTGATAATGAAAAAATATTAGATGAAATACCAAAAGATAGAGACAAAAGGGTTCATATCTATGTTGATACAGGTATGAACAGAATGGGTATAAAACCAAATAGATTAGATTATTTCATTAACCTTATTAATAAAGATTATAAGAATATTAAAATAGAAGGTATATATACTCATTTACATAATTGTAAAAATATAAAATACACTTTAAATCAAGTTAATATTTTTAAAGAAACAGTAAAAAAATATATTGGAGAGATACCAAATATACATTGTATGGCTTCAAGTGCAATAATAAATGATGAAATTAGGAAAGCAGCTGAGTTTACTACTGTTGTACGAGCTGGTAATATTTTATATGGATATATTGGTTTTAACAAAGGAATAAAAAAAACATATGAATATTATGCTAATATAATTAATACATATAAAGTAGTTAAAGGAGAACATATTGGATATTCAGCTTTATTTAAAGCTAAAGAAGATATGAATATTGGAATAATAGAATGTGGAAATGTTCATGGATTAGGAACTACAAGAGAAACAAGTAATAATTTATTATATGATATATTTAGATTAATTTATAGAAAATTTAAAAAACGTCATGTTATATTTTGTGAAGGAAAAGCTGTTAACATTATTGGAAAGCCTAATATGAATATTACAATAGTTGATATGAAAAATGTTTCGAAAAATTCTAAACTTAGAATAGATATTTCACCTATAATATCTGAAGGAAGTATTGATAAAATATATAATATTGAATGATAATTCATAAAAAACCATAAAAATTCGTTTATAAACGAATTTTTATGGTTTTTTATTTTTTATAGTTGACTTATAAAGTTAAAAATGTTAATATTTAACCAACGAATGCGAAAAATATCTATTAAAAATAAAAAAATATTCGTGTATGGAGGCAGATATGATTAGTGTATTTTTTATTGAGAAAAAACAAGAGTATAATACTGAAGCAATATCTTTATTTCAAGAATTTAAAGAAAATTTGTTTATTAAAGAATTAGAAAGCGTAAGAGTATTAAATAAATACATAATAAAAGGAGCTTCACTTGCAGATATAGAATTAATTTTACATGAAGCAACTGTAGATAATATATATGCTGAAGAATTTCCAATAGAAAAAAATGAACAAGCTTTTTCAGTAGAATATCTACCCGGTCAATATGATCAAAGAGCTAATTGGACTGAAGAATGCTATAGTATTTTAAATATTGGGGAAAAAGTTGAAGTAAAAAGTAGCAAAGTGATAGTGGTAAGAGGAAACTTAAAATTAAAAGATTTAAATAAAATAAAAAAATATTATATCAATCCAGTAGATTCTAGAGAAATAGATCCTTATTCAAAAAATTTTCAACTTAATTTTGTAGTTCCACAAAAGGTGGAAATTTTAAAGGATTTTAAAGGATTAGATGTAAATTCTTTAAAAAAGTTTCATGAAGATAATGGATTTGCTATGAGTTTTGATGATATAAAAATGATACAAACTTATTTTAAAGAAGAGAATAGAGATCCATCTATAACAGAAATAAAAGTTATAGACACCTATTGGTCAGATCATTGTAGACATACAACCTTTCAAACATCCATAACTGAAATTGAGATAGAAGAAAATGAATTAACTAATTCTATTAAAGAATCGTTATCCTTATATAACAATTCTAGAGAATTTATTTATAAAAATGAAAAAAAAGATATTACATTAATGGATATAGCCATCATATGTATGAAAGAAATGAGAAAAAGAGGTGTTTTAGAAGATTTAGATGTATCTGATGAAATAAATGCATGTTCAATTAATGTAAACATAGAAACTACTAATGGCTTTAAAGATTATTTAATAATGTTTAAAAATGAAACTCACAACCATCCTACTGAAATAGAACCTTTTGGAGGGGCAGCCACTTGTCTTGGTGGTGCTATAAGAGATCCGCTTTCAGGAAGAACTTATGTTTATCAAGCCATGAGAGTAACAGGAAGTAGTGATCCTACAGTAAATTTCCAGGAAACATTAGATGGTAAATTACCACAAAGAAAAATAACAGTAGGTGCAGCTAATGGTTATAGTTCTTATGGAAATCAAATAGGATTATGTACTGGTGAAGTAAGAGAAATTTATCATCCAGGATATTTGGCTAAAAGAATGGAAATTGGTGCAGTTATTGGTGCAGCTCCTAAAGAAAATGTGTTAAGAAGCAAACCTTTAGAAGGTGATGTAATAATACTTTTAGGTGGAAAAACTGGTAGAGATGGATGTGGTGGAGCCACTGGTTCTTCAAAGGAACATACAGTAAAATCTATAGAACAATGTGGTGCAGAAGTTCAAAAGGGAAATCCGCCGACGGAAAGAAAAATTCAAAGGTTATTTAGAAATGAAAAAGTAACTAAACTAATAAAGAAATGTAATGACTTTGGTGCAGGTGGTGTTTCAGTAGCTATTGGAGAACTTTGTGATTCTTTAGATATAAATTTGAATTTAATTCCAAAAAAATATGAAGGATTAGATGGTACAGAATTAGCAATATCAGAATCACAAGAAAGAATGGCAGTAGTTGTAAGAAAAGAAGATGAAGATAAATTTATTTCATTAGCAGAGAAAGAAAATTTAGAAGCTACTACAGTAGCAACTGTTACAGATACAGGATATTTGAGAATGTTTTGGAATGAAGAGAAAATAGTAGATTTAAAAAGAGACTTCTTAAATACTAATGGAGCTAAACAATATACAAAAGTTAAAGTAAAAGCACCATTAAAAAAAGAAAATTACTTTAAAAATAATGATAATGAAATAAATGTAAAAGATAAATTTATAAATACACTAAAAAGCTTAAATGTAACTAGTCAGAAAGGTCTTATAGAAAGATTTGATTCAACCATTGGTTCAGGAACTGTATTAATGCCTTTTGGTGGAAAATATAAATTAACTCCTACAGAAGGAATGGTTAGTAAAATACCTGTTTTAAGTGGTGAAAGTTTAGATGCTACTA
Organism: Clostridium tarantellae; assembly: GCF_009295725.1. Lineage (GTDB taxonomy): Bacteria > Bacillota > Clostridia > Clostridiales > Clostridiaceae > Sarcina > Sarcina tarantellae. The sequence goes on along the minus strand of NZ_WHJC01000129.1, from coordinate 6,141 downwards.
TAATGACTAATGGTTTTAATCCTTATTTATCTAGTTGGAGTCCATATCATGGTGCTTATTATAGCATAATAGAAGCAGTAACTAAAATAGTTGCCATTGGAGGAAATTTTGAAAATATACGATTAACTTTACAAGAGTATTTTGAAAAATTATATAAAGATCCATGCAGATGGGGAAAACCATTTAGTGCATTACTAGGAGCTTATAGAGCTCAAATGGATTTAAATATGCCAGCTATTGGTGGGAAAGATTCCATGTCAGGTAGTTTTGGAGATATAGATGTACCACCTAGTTTAGTAGCATTTGCTGTTTCAATTGAAAAGGCTACTAATATTATATCACCAGAATTTAAATTTACTAATTCTAAAATAGTTTATATAAAAACAAATAGAAATAAAGAGGAAATTATTGATATAAAACAATTTAAAAATAATATGAGGGTAATTTCTAATCTTATAAAAGAAAAGAAGATTTTATCAGCCTATTCCATAAAAATAGGTGGTTTATGTGAAGCTATAAGTAAGATGTGTTTTGGAAATAAAATTGGTTGTAAATTAAACCAAAATGCAACTAAAGAATTAATGTTTGATAATAATTATGGTTCTATAGTAGTTGAAGTTCCTAATACTATAAAAATAGAAGAGAATTTTAAAAATAGTAATTACATTATTATTGGAGAAACAACTAATACCTCTTCAATAGAAGCTTTGGGAGAAAGTTTTAGTTTAGATTCTTTAATAAAACATTGGGAAGAAAAGTTAGATTCGGTTTTTAAAATTAAATTGGATACTAAGGAAGAAATAGTAAAAGAAAATTTATTTAATAGTCAACACTCTAAAACTCCAGGTATAAAATTAGCAAAGCCTAAAATTATAATACCAGTTTTTCCTGGAACAAATTGTGAATATGATTCTGCTGATGCTTTTAATAAAGCAGGTGGAGAAGCTGAAACTCTAGTATTTAGAAATTTAAATAAAGTTACTTTAGAGGAATCTATAAGTATGCTAGAAAAAAGTATTAGAAAATCTCAAATTATAATGCTTCCAGGTGGATTTTCAGCAGGTGATGAACCTGATGGGTCTGGTAAATTTATAGCTACAGTATTTAGAAATGATAGAATAAAAGAAGCTGTAATGGATCTTATTAAAAATAGAGATGGCTTAATATTAGGTATTTGTAATGGCTTTCAAGCATTAATTAAATTGGGGTTAGTTCCTTATGGAGAAATAATAGATATAAAAGAAGATATGGCAACATTAACTTATAACAATATAAATAGACATATGAGTTCAATGGTTTCTACTAAGATAACTTCTAAATTATCGCCTTGGTTTAGCAATGTAGAGCTTGGAGATATACATCAAGTGCCAATTTCTCATGGTGAAGGTAAGTTTATAGCACCTAAAAAATTAATAGAAGAATTATTTAAAAATGGACAAGTAGCTACTCAATATGTAGATTTTGAAGGAAATGCAAGGTTGGATATGCCTTATAATCCTAATGGTTCATTAATGGGAATAGAAGGAATAACTAGTCCGGATGGAAGAATTCTTGGGAAAATGGCACATTCAGAGAGAATAGGAAAAAATTTATATAAAAATATTCCTGGAAACTTTGATCAAAAAATATTTGAATCTGGAGTTAAATATTTTAAATAATTTATAAAAATTTTAGGCTATGCTTAAATTAATGTTTATCACAAATAGCATTTAATAATGTATTTAAGCATAGCAATTTTAAAAAATAAATTGGTAAAAAGGAGAAGATTAAATGAAAGTAGCAATTTTTTTTGGTAGCAAATCTGATACAGAGATAATGAGAGGAGCAGCTAATGCCCTTAAAGAATTTGGAGTAGAATTTAAAGCTTATGTTTTATCAGCTCATAGAGTTCCTGAAAAGTTAGTTGAAACTTTAAATGATGTAGAAAATAATGGCTGTGAAGTTATTATTGCAGGAGCAGGTCTTGCAGCCCATTTACCAGGGGTTATAGCATCTCATACTACATTACCAATTATAGGAGTTCCTGTTAATGGTGCTATTAATGGATTAGATGCACTTTATTCCATAGTTCAAATGCCAAAATCAATTCCAGTAGCTACAGTGGGAATTAATAATAGTTATAATGCTGGCATGTTAGCAGTACAAATACTTTCCATTAAATATCCAGAGTTAAAAGAAAAATTAAAGTCTTTTAGGATTGAAATGAAAGAGAAATTTATAAAAGAAAATGGAGAAGGAGTGGAACTATAATTATGAAAAAAGAAATGATGTATGAGGGAAAAGCAAAAAAAATATTTAAAACAAATTTAGAAGATAAGGTAGTTGTATATTATAAAGATGATGCTACTGCATTTAATGGAGAAAAAAAAGGAGCTATAGAAGACAAAGGAGTATTAAATAATGCTATAACTTCAGTAATATTTAAAATGCTTGAAGAAAATGGAATAAAAACACATTTTATAGAAAAATTAAATGAAAGAGAACAATTGTGTAAAAAGGTTGAAATAATTCCTTTAGAAGTAATTGTTAGAAATGTAGCAGCTGGAAGTATGGCTAAAAGACTAGGCTTAGAAGAAGGCTATGAATTAAAAACTACAGTTATGGAGATTTGTTATAAAGATGATGCTTTAGGAGATCCTTTAATAAATGATTATCATGCAGTGGGTATAGGAATTACTAATTTTGAGGAATTAAATGAAATTTATAAAATAACTGAAAAAGTAAATTGCTTGTTAAAAGATTTTTTCTTAAAGCAAAATATTAAGTTAATAGATTTTAAATTAGAATTTGGAAAAACAATTAATGGAGAAATTTTATTGGCAGATGAAATATCACCAGATACATGTAGATTTTGGGATGCTACAACTAATGAGAAATTAGATAAAGATAGATTTAGAAGAAATTTAGGAAGTGTTAAGGGAGCTTATGAGGAAATTTTAAGTAGAATAAGCCAATAAATATTATAAAGGGGTATAAAAATATGTATGATGCTATAAATGACAAGTTCAAAGAAGAATGTGGAGTATTTGGTATATTTTCAAAGAATGAATTAGATGTTGCAAGATATACTTACTATGGGTTATATGCATTACAGCATAGAGGACAAGAAAGTGCTGGAATTGCAGTAGCTAATGGTGCAAAAATAGAAATGCATAAAAATCTAGGATTATTAACAGAAGCATTTTCAGAAAATGATCTAGATAAATTAAAAGGTCATATAAGTATTGGACATGTAAGATATTCTACTACAGGAGCTAATAGGGTTGAAAATTCACAACCTTTAGTTAGCTCAACAAAATTAGGATCTATAGCTATAGCTCATAATGGAAATTTAGTTAATGCAGATGTAATTAAAGATTTATTAGAGGACTCAGGATATGTTTTTCATACAACTATAGATTCAGAAGTAATAATAAGTTTAATTGCAAGAAGTGCAAAGCATGGTATTACAAAAGCAGTTTTTAATGCAGTGCAAGCAGTTAGAGGTTCCTTTGCTATGGTTATTTTAACTGAAGATAAACTTATAGGGGTTAGAGATCCACATGGAATACGTCCACTATGTTTAGGAGAAATAAACGGAGATTATATACTTTGTTCAGAAAGTTGTGCATTAGAAACTGTAGGAGCAGAATTTATTAGAGATATAAATCCAGGTGAAATAATAACAATTTCAAAGGATGGAATTGAAAGTATAAAGTATTCTGAAAAAACTTTATGTGAAACTTGTGCTTTTGAGTATATTTATTTTGCAAGGCCAGATAGTACTATTGATGGAATAAATGTTCATGAATCTAGAGTAAAGGCTGGAGAAATGTTATATAAACAAAATCCTATTGATGCAGATGTGGTAATTGGAGTACCAGATTCAGGCTTAGCATCAGCTATTGGTTATTCTAATGCTTCAGGAATTCCTTTTGATCCAGGATTTGTTAAAAATAGATATGTAGGAAGAACTTTTATTACTCCTAATCAAGATATGAGAGAAAAAGCAGTATCGGTAAAATTAAATCCTTTAAGATCTAATGTAAAGGGTAAAAGAATAGTTTTAATTGATGATTCTATTGTTAGAGGAACTACTTCAAGGCATTTAGTTGATTCATTAAAAAGAGCTGGAGCTAAAGAAGTACATTTTAGAGTAGCTTCTCCAATGGTAAAATTTCCTTGTTATTTTGGTATTGATACACCTTATAGAAGAGAACTTATAGGAGCCAATAATACTTTAGAAAAAATAAAAGATATTATAGGATGTGACTCCATAGATTATTTAGAACAAGAAAATTTATTAAAATGTTTTGGAAGAAAAAAAGGTTTTTGCTTAGGCTGTTTTGATGGAGTTTATCCAGTAGCTACACCTATTGAAACAGATAAAGATCATTTAGAAAGGTAGTTGAAATGTATGATTACTTATAAAGAATCAGGAGTTAATATAGAAGAGGGATATAAATCAGTAGCCTTAATGAAAAATTATGCTAAAGAAACTTTAAGTAAATATGTATTAAGTGGATTAGGAAGTTTTGGAGCAATGATAGAAATACCAGAAGGATATAAAAAACCTGTGTTAATTTCTGGTACTGATGGTGTAGGCACAAAATTAGAAATTGCTTTTAAAACTAAAAAATATGATACGGTGGGAATAGATTGTGTAGCAATGTGCGTAAATGATATTTTATGCCATGGAGCAAAGCCTTTATTTTTCTTGGATTATATTGCATGTGGAAAATTAGATGCTAATGTAGCGGCAGATTTAGTAAAAGGGGTTTCAGAAGGATGTATACAATCAAATGCTTCACTAGTAGGTGGAGAAACGGCTGAAATGCCTGGCTTTTATAAAGAAGGAGAATATGATATTGCAGGCTTTGCAGTAGGTGTAGTTGAAAAAGATAAGATTATTGATGGAAATAAAATTGAAGAGGGGAATATACTTATAGGACTTCCTTCATCAGGAATTCATTCTAATGGATATTCATTAGTTAGAAAAATTTTTACTGACTTAGAAGAAAATTTTAAAGAAAAACCTATTTGGGAAGAACTTTTAAAACCAACAAAAATTTATGTAAAACCTATAATTGAACTTATGAGTAAAATATCTATAAACGGTATGGCTCATATAACTGGTGGTGGATTTATAGAGAATATACCAAGAATGTTTGGAAATAAAAAATTTACTGCTGTTGTAGATACAAATTCTTATGAGTTACCAGAAATATTCAAAAAAATAATTGAAAAAGGTGTAGATAAAGATCACATGTACAATACCTTTAATATGGGAATAGGATTTGTAATATGTATTTCTAAAGAAGATTTAGAAGTTACTATGAATACATTAAAAGAGCTAGATGAAAATCCAATAATTTTAGGTCATATAGTTTCTGGAGGTGAAGGCATTTGTTTAAAATAGCAGTGCTTATATCTGGTGGAGGGAGTAATCTCTCCTCTATTATAAATGAAATAGATAAAGGAACAATAAAGGGTTCTATATATTGTGTAATATCTGATAGAGAAGGGACCTATGGTATTGAAAGAGCTAAAGAAAAAGGAATTTCTACATATGTTATAGATAAAAAAAATCATGGTAAAAATACTTCAGATAAAATATTAGAAATATTAAAGGGTAAAGTGGATATTATAGTGCTTGCAGGATATCTTTCCATATTAAATGGTAGTATTCTTAATGAATTTAAAAATAAAATAATAAATATTCATCCATCTCTTATTCCTAGCTTTTGTGGAACAGGTATGTATGGGTTAAAGGTACATGAAGAGGCTATAAAAAAAGGAGTTAAATTTTCAGGATGTACAGTACATTTTGTAAATGAAGAAATAGATGAAGGTGCCATTATTACTCAGGCTGTGGTTCCTGTATATTTTGAAGATACTGCTATAACTCTTCAACAAAGAGTTATAAAAGAAGAACATAGAATTTTACCAGAAGCCATAAGGTTAATTGCAGAAAATAGAGTAGTAATAAAAGAAAAAAGAACACTTATATGTTAATAAAAGATTATTAATTTAATGATAGTGTAAAGTTTAATATGAAAAAATAGGTTAGATATTATTTTGAAAATATTATTTTTAAAAACTATCAAAGATTATTTTTAGGTACAACAAAAAGACCTTCTATGAGAAGATTTTAAAAATATT
>NZ_WHJC01000128.1 GCF_009295725.1 Clostridium tarantellae | reverse complement strand
AAATTGTACCATTTCCTCATACAAATTATTGTTATTCTATGTTATTGATGATATAATTAAAAAATTGATGTTATCATCATAAATGTTTAAAGATTCTGAAATATAATTTAGGGGAGATGAAAATTGAAATCAAAAGAGAATAAAATAATAACCGCTCTATTACTTGCTCTTTTTATTACAGTATTTGCGCCATTTTCTCATATTGTACAAGCTACTGAAAATAAAGAGAACAAATTACCATCTATTGTAGGTAAATATGCTGTAACTATGGATTATGAAACTGGTGAAATTATTTACGCTAAAAATGCTGATGACAGAGCCTATCCAGCTAGTACAACTAAATTGCTTACTGCATTAATTTTTGCAGAAAATGCAAATAAAACTGATGTTATTCCATATACTCAAAATGCTAAACAACAACCAGAATATTCTTTAAACAAAAACTTTAAACCAATTAATATAAATGATACTATGAGTGCAGATAATGTAATGAAAGCTTTACTTTTATATTCTGCTAATGATGCTGCATATATGATTGCAGATTCTGTTTCTGGAAATTCTAAAAATTTTGCTACTATTATGAATGATAAAATTGCTTCTTTAGGTTTAAAAAATACTCATTTTGTAACACCTAATGGATTACATAAAGATAACCATTACACTACAGCTTATGATATGGCAGTTATTACACGTAGTGCATTTGAAAATTCTTGGGTTAGAGATGTTATGGGTTTAAAAAAAGCTACTATTGATATAAGTAATGGTACAAAAATAATGCTAGAAAACAGAAATAAATATATAGGAAAAGATGGTAACATAGGTGGAAAAACTGGCTATACAAGCAAAGCTAATAGATGTTTAACTGCTGTTTATGAAAGAGATGGCAGAAAAATTGTAGGCACAGTTTTAAATTCTGAATATGATGCTAAAGATGAAACTGTTTTTAAAGATATGAATAAAATAATGGATTATAGTTTTAATGCAAAAAAAAGTACTTTATTAAAAGCAAATGAAATAGTTGAAACTATTCCTGTAGAATATAAAGCATTTAAATTTTTTGGTCCAAAGAAAACTATAGATGTTCCTATGGTCTTGACTAAAGATGTAACATATTATAAAAATCCAATAAATGATTCAAACATATCTTATGAAGTTTCCATTAATGATAAAGATGCTTGGCATATTGCTTCAAATTCTGATGCTGCAAAGCTTATTGTTACTGAAAGAAATAGTTCAACCCAATATAATTTGACCCCTGATATTGGATTATTTTCTATAATTAAAGCTAATATTTTATTATATATAGGAAGTTTTATAATCTTCATAGCAATAATAATATTAATATTATTTGTTATTCGTGGAATTAATATAAGAAAAAGAAGACGTAATAGAAGAAGAATATTTTAAAACTATATTACTATAATAAAAAATATAATACAAAGCATGAAAATATTAAATATTTTTATGCTTTTTTTTATTAAAAGATAGTTTTTCTCATATTATTACATTTTTGTATATAATTATTTTAATGAAAATTAAAATAATTATTAAAATTACTCTTTACTTTTTTATTTTTTTAATGTATTATGATATCAATATATATATTCTTTAAAGTAAAATACTTTGAAAGGAAGAGTAATTTAGGAAGTAGTATTAGCGAGTGAGGGATGGTGTGAGCCTCATTATGAAGCCTATTATGAAGAACGTCCTGGAGTAGCTAACCGAAATTTTTAAAAGTAGACTTAGCCGGATCCTTACCGTTATCTTAGGACAGTATCGAATATAAAATATTCCGTACTGATTAAAGTGAATAAATTTATTAATTTAAATTTATTAATTTAGGTGGTACCACGGAAGCAATACCCTTTCGTCCTATAGTAATTTAGGATGGAAGGTTTTTTTATTTTAAGGAGGATAAAATTATGAAAACAATACATGAATCTTTATTTATACCAGAAGGTTATAAATCAACATTAACTATTAGAGAAACTGAAGTAGCAGTTAAAAAAATTAAAGACTTTTTTGAAGATGCTTTAGCTAAAGCTTTAAATCTAACAAGAGTATCAGCACCATTATTTTTAATGTCAAACTCAGGATTAAATGATAATTTAAATGGAGTTGAAAGACCTGTTTCATTTGATATGAAAGCTCTTCCTGATAAAAACATTGAAATAATACATTCTTTAGCAAAATGGAAAAGATTAGCTCTTCATAGATATAAATTTGATGTTTATGAAGGTTTATATACTGATATGAATGCTATACGTCGTGATGAAGACTTAGATAACCTTCATTCTATTTATGTTGATCAATGGGATTGGGAAAAAATAATATTAAAAAAAGATAGAACTATTGATACTCTAAAGGATACAGTTAAGAAAATTTATTCAGCTTTTAAGCAAACTGAGGATTTTGTTTGCTCTTTATATCCTTTTGTAGATTCTATATTACCTGAGGAAATAACTTTCTTAACTACTCAAGAGCTTGAAGACATGTTTCCAAATCTTACTTCAAAAGAAAGAGAAAATGAAATATGTAAATTAAAGAAAGCAGTATTTTTAATAGGTATTGGTGATACCTTAAAATCTGGTGAAAAACATGATGGCAGAAGCCCTGATTATGATGATTGGAAACTAAATGGAGATTTATTATTCTATTATCCTCCATTTGACAGTGCTTTAGAATTATCATCAATGGGAATAAGAGTTGATAAAGATGCACTATTATATCAACTTAAAACTGCACAATGTGAAGAAAAAGCACAATTAGATTTCCACAAAATGCTTATTGAAGAAAAATTACCATTTACTATAGGTGGAGGAATTGGACAATCAAGAATATGTATGTTTTTCCTAAGAAAAGCTCATATAGGAGAAGTTCAATCATCTATATGGAGTGATGAAATAATAAATAAATGCTTAGAAAATGATATTCATCTTTTATAATTACTAAAATATTCAATTTCTATCCTTATAAAAAGCTCACACATATATAAGTGTGAGCTTTATTATGTTAACCTGTAATTTCGTTATAAATCTACAATTTAATAAAAATTTTATTTCTTATTAACAGTTATAAAATATTATCATAAAATATGATTATAATATATTTTTTTACATTAAAGGAGGATTTATGAAACTTAACAGAAAAATTTCTTATATATTATTATTTTTTATTATTATTAGTTTTACTAGTTGCAAAACTAATAATAATAAAGATTTAATAAAAATAAGACTTAATGAGGTTACACGTTCTGTATTCTATTCACCACTATATGTAGCTATAAATAATGGTTTCTTCAAAGAAGAAGGATTAGAAATAGAACTCTCTACAGGTCAAGGTGCTGACAAAACCATGCAACAAGTTTTAAGTAAAAATGCAGATATAGGATTTTGTGGTCCTGAGCAATGCGTATATATATATAACCAAGGAAAAGAAGATTATGGTGTAGTTTTTGCTCAACTTACTCAAAAAGATGGTTCTTTTTTAGTTGGAAGAAATAACGATGAAAAATTTAATTGGTCATCTTTAAAGGGTAAAACTATAATTGGAGGACGACCTGGTGGCATGCCACAAATGAATTTGGAATATGCACTTAAGACTCATGATTTAGACCCCTCAAAAGATGTTGAAATAATTACAAATTTAGCTTTAAATGCTACAAGTGGAGCATTTAAAAGTGGTACTGCTGATTATGTAACTCTTTTCGAACCTAATGCAACAGTTTTAGAGGAAACTGGATCTGGAAAAATTCTAGCTTCTGTAGGAGAAGCTGCTGGTAATGTACCTTACACTTGTTTTTTTGCAACTAAATCTTATATAGAAGAAAATGCTGATATAATAGAAAAATTTACAAATGCAATATATAAAGGTCAAATTTGGATTCAAGAACATTCTAATGAAGAAATCTCTAAATGTATAAGTTCATTTTTCCCCGGTATAGAAATATCTACCATTACTAATGTAATAACAAATTATAAAAAAATTAATGCACTATCAAAAACTCCTAAAATTAAAGAAGAAGATTATAATAGAATGTTAGATATCATTGAAACCTCCAATCCTAATCTACTACCTAATCGCCCACCATTTGAAGAAATTATTAATACATCATTTTCTGAAAAAACTATTAAAAATATAAAAAATAACTAATTTAAATATAAATATGGTGATTTATTATGAGTTATTTATCTATAAATAAAATATGTAAGAATTATAATACTCCTTCTTGTATTACAGAATCATTAAAAGATATTACCTTTGAAGTTTCAGAAGGTGATTTTATAAGTATATTAGGTCCTTCTGGTTGTGGCAAATCAACTTTATTAAATATAATTAGTGGACTTATTTTACCTTCTAATGGAAAAATTTTTTATAAGGATAATCCTTTAAAATATCATACAGATATATTTGGTTATATGTTTCAAAAAGACCAACTTTTTGAATGGCTTTCTGTTTATAATAATGTAATTTTAGGCTTAAAAATAAAAAAACAATTATCTAAAGAAAACTTATATAAAATAAATTCTTTGTTAGACTTATATGGATTATCAAAATTTAAAAATCACACTCCTAGTCAACTTTCAGGAGGTATGAGACAAAGAGTTGCTTTAATAAGAACTCTCTCTTTAAATCCAGAAATTTTACTCCTTGATGAACCCTTTTCAGCCTTAGATTATCAAACTCGTTTAAAAGTTTGTGATGAAATTTACAATATTATAAAACAGCAAAATAAAACTGTTATAATGGTTTCTCATGATATTTCTGAAGCTATTTCAACTTCTAGTAAAATAATAATTTTATCTAAAAGACCTTCTATAGTAAAATGTATCTTTAAATTAGATTTTCCTAAAAAACTGTCTCCTCTTCAAAGAAGAGATGCTCCTAACTTTAAAGAATATTTTAATATAATTTGGAAGGAGTTAGATGGTAATGAGTAAAGAAGAAGAATATGCTTTATATTTAAAAAATTTAAAAAAAGATAAATTAAAAATTATATTTTTTCAATTATTAATTTTAATTATATTTTTTTCAATTTGGGAAACTGCTGCTAATTTAAATTGGATAGATCCTTTTATCACCTCTTCTCCTTCACGTATAATAAAATCTTTGGTAAATATTTATAATGAAGGAACTTTATTTAGACATATATACGTTACTTGTTATGAAACTATTTTAGGATTTATTTTAGGTACAGTATTAGGAACCTTTATAGCAATATTATTATGGTGGTCAGATTTTCTTTCAAAAGTATTAGATCCTTATTTAGTAGTTCTAAATTCCCTACCTAAAATAGCTTTAGCTCCTATTATAATTTTTTGGTTTGGAAATAATATTACTTCTATTATTGTTATTGCTTTATTAATTTCTATTGTTGTCACTATTATAAGCGTTCTTGCTGGATTTAATGAAGTTGATAAAGATAAAATTATTCTTATGAAGACTTTTGGCGCTTCTAAACTGCAAATATTAATTTATCTTATAATTCCTGCTTCTATTCCAACTTTAATATCTGCTCTTAAAATTAATGTAGGACTTTCTTGGGTAGGAGTTATCATGGGTGAATTTCAAGTTGCCAAAGAAGGTTTAGGCTTTCTAATTGTTTATGGTGGACAAATTTCTCAATTAGATATGGTAATGATGGCTATTTTAATATTATCTATTATTGCATATATAATGTATTTAGGAGTATCACTATTAGAAAATAAAATAAATAAAAAATATTAATTTAAAAATCAAAACTATGAATACTTTTCATAGTTTTGTTATTTTAAATTGCATATTTTATTACTTAATTATAAATAAAACTAATAATTTTTTAAAACTTATGCTCTTTTTCAATTAATTTCTAAAAATAACATATATATTAATAAAAAACTTATTATAATTTGTATTTATGTTTAATAAGTAATTATTTTAAGTAACACAAAACAAATAGCCATAGAAAACGCTTTATTAACTTTATACAAAGAATTATTGTAATATTTCATTGTAGCTATAATTTTTTTTTAGTTTTATAATATATATGGTCTATTAAATAGACTTTTATATTTGAAAGGAGTCTTTAGGAAATGAAACTTTTAAGGGAAACGCTCATTGTTATAGCTATATATTTTATAGGTGAGTTTATTTCAAAACTTTTTATTCCTTCTATTCCTGGTAATATAATTGGAATGTTAATATTATTAGTTCTATTATGTACAAAAATAGTTAAAGTAGAACATGTTGGAACTATAACTAAGTTCTTTTTAGATCATTTAGCATTCTTTTTTGTGCCAGCTGGAGTAGGATTATTAACCGCTTTGAATTTATTAGAAGGAAATGTTACCAAGCTTTTATTAATATGTATACTATCTACATTTATAGTTATGGGGGTAACTGGTTCTACAGTTCAATTACTTATTAAAAGAAAAAAAAATAAAAAACATCATTTGAAAGAAAGGATGAACTTATAAATGGAACAATTAATAACTAATCCTCTATTTTCAATATTATTAACTTTATTAGCTTTTGAAATTGGTATGGCTATATTTAAGAAAACTAAATTTCCTTTATTTAACCCTCTACTTATTGCCATTGCATTTGTAATTGCTGTATTATTAATATTCAAAATAAACTATCAAACTTATAATGATGGTGGAAAATTTATAAATAGTTTTCTTGGACCTGCTACTGTTGTATTAGCTGTTCCTTTATATAAACAACTTGAATCATTAAAAGAAAATTTATGGCCTATACTTATAGGTATATTTGTGGGTACTTTTGCATCTGTAAGTTGTGTAATAATATTGGGTAAACTATTAGGAGTAGATACACCTTTAATAGCATCTTTAGTTCCTAAATCAGTAACTACTCCAATAGGAGTTGAAGTAGCTAGTTCTTTAGGTGGAATATGTCCTATAACTATAGTTGCTATTATAATTACAGGAATTACAGGCTCAATAACTGCTCCTATAATTTGTAAACTTTTTAGAATTCATGATGAAGTAGCAGTAGGTATATCTATTGGTACATCTTCTCATGCTGTTGGTACCACTAAAGCTTTCGAATTTGGTGAAACTCACGGTGCTATGAGTTCTTTATCTATAGGTGTCGCTGGTCTTATGACTGTATTTTTAGCTCCACCTATATTTATGATAGCTAGTAAACTTTTAAATTTAGTATAAAAAAATGCATGATTTTTTTATTAGAATAAAAAATCATGCATTTTTTTATTAAATATATTAACATTTATAATACTATATAAATTCAATTTTCCAATTAAAATATCCTGTATTTTCATTTAATTCATATTTAAAATATGCACTAAAAGTGTTGCCTTTTCTACTTTTTAAATTTCTAAAGCCTACTTTTCCATTCTTTAAAAGTAACGCAACCATATCTTTAGATACACTTTTCCCAAAAGAATTTATATACTTATCATTTTTCCATATAGTATATCTACATCCATTTTTCCAATTTATACACCCGAAGCCTTTCTCCCCTTCAATAACAGCATTTCCACATATAGGACATTTTCCTATTTCTTCTTTCCCTTCGGGAATTTCTACTTTAAATTTATGAAGTAATGAATTATCATTCTTTATTTTTTCAACTGCTTCTTTTGTAAAATTAAATATAAGACTTAAAAATTCATCTTTAGAAAATTTTCCTTTTTCTATATCTGCTAAAGTCTGCTCTAATTTACCTGTATATTCTAAATCTAAAAGTTCCTTAGCTGGGAAAACTTCAACTATAGTTTTACCTAAATCAGTACATATAAGACTTTTTCCTTTAGATTTTATATATCCTATATCATTAAGTTTCTTAATAGTTTCTGCCCTTGTTGCTGGAGTTCCTATACTAAATCCACTAAGGATAGCTTTCATCATTTCTTCTGAATTGTCTTCTGAATCTTCATTTTCAATATCTTCATCTTCATTTTTATCACTAATTTTATTTTTCTTGAAATTTTTCCCACAAGTTTCCATAACTCTTAAAAGAGTTTTTTCAGTATGATGCTTTGGAGGCTTCTTTGTCACTTTAGTTACTTTACCATCTGTTATCTCAAGTATTTCCCCTTCAATAACTAAGGGTAATATTGTATCCTTAGTTTCAATTTTTTCTACTTTTCTCCAACCTTCAATTAAACTTACCCTTCCTTTAGCTCTAAATTCACCTTTAGCTTTTTCATCATCAACTTTAATTATTATTTTAGTTTCTTCAAACTCAGCAACAGGCATAAACTGCATTAAAAATCTATTTTTTATAGCTTCATAAACAGCTCTTTCATCAGAAGTTAAATTATTAGGTTTAACATATGTAGGTGTAATAGCACTATGACTCTCTACTTTAGAATTATCAAAAATCCTTTTAGATTTTGAAAATTTTATTTCATTTTCATATGGAAGTCCAACTTTAATTTTATCAAGAACATTTTTTGCTCTATCAACCAAACTTTCTTCTAATGCCATACTTCCTGTTCTTGGATATGTTATGAATTTTTTCTCATAAAGAGATTGTGCTACTTTTAAAACTTTGTCTGATGTCCATCCTTTATATTTACTAGTTATATATCCCTGAAGATTAGAAAGATTAAATAATGGTGATGGATATTCTCTTTTTTTCTCAACCTCTTTTAAAATAACTTTACCGTACTTTCCTTTTATAGATTTCTTAATTTCATCAACATATTCTTTTTTTTCAAATTTTTCACTTTCTTCATAATATAAAGTTTCAAATTCTAAATTATCTTTATTTTTAAATTTCTGAGCTAATTTAAAATAACTACTTTCTTTAAAGTTTTCAATTTCTTTATCTTTGTCATATATAATTTTTAAAGTAGGTAATAATACTCTACCTATATTAATTATTTGTTTATTTTCAAATCCATATCTTAATGTAGCTACTGATGTAAGATTTATTCCTATAATCCAATCTGCAATTTGTCGTCCTATACCAGCATCTTGCAAAGGTTTCATTTCTGAATTAATTTTTAAATTATTTATTCCTTTTTTAACTTCGTTTTCGGTCCACTCATTTAAAAGTATCCTATATATAGGTTTTTTCACATCAAAATATATAAACAATTCATCTGCAATAACTTGCCCTTCACGATCAAAATCTGTTGCAGATATAATACCGTCTACATCATTTCGGTCTATTAAATATTTTATTATATTAAGTTGCTTTGTAGCACCTTTATCCTCAATAGATTTATTACTACTATCTGCTTTTATTTTATAGCTAAAATTATGTGGTATAAAAGGAAATTTATCCATTCTCCATCCCTTCATACTTTCATCATAATCCTTAGCATCATAAAGTTGTAAAAGATGACCAAATGCCCAAGTAACAAGGTATTCATTTCCTTCAAAATATCCATCTTTTCTAGTTTTAATATTAAAAGCCTCTGCAATATTTTTTGCTACAGAAGGCTTTTCTGCAATTATAACTTTTTTCAATATATTACACCTCATTCTTTCTTAATCATCTAATAACGTTAATCAATAATAATTTTATATATCTATAAATTATAGTTGTAAATAAATAAACTCACAACTTTTTAATAGTTGTGAGTATTAATTTAT
>NZ_WHJC01000127.1 GCF_009295725.1 Clostridium tarantellae | reverse complement strand
TCAAATCCTTTATTATTATAATGGTTAGTTTACTAAACCGATTTAGTAAATTTATCCAAAAAGCAAAATGAAAGTACTTTTTAATATATTAATTATAGAAAATAATATTTATAATAGAACTAATAAGTATATAAAAAGGGGTATTGTTTTAATATTAGTGGCTTAATAATTTTAAGTCAAAGGGGTAATATATGAGAAAAATAACATTATTAGATGTAGCTAAAGAAGTTAACTTATCTAAAACAACTGTGTCAATGGTGTTAAATAATAAGCAAATAAATGTTTCAGATGCAACAAGAAAAAGAATATTTGAAGCAGCAAAAAGGCTTAATTATATACCTAATTCTGTAGCAAGGAGTTTAAGTACAAAAAAAAGTTATACTATAGGTTTTATAATTCCAGATATAGAGAATCCATTTTTTTCTGAAATGGCAAAAGCTATAGAAACTGAAGCAGAAAAGCATGGATACAGTATAATATTATGTAATACATTTAATAGCGGAAAAAAAGAAGAAGAGTATATAAAACTTCTTATTAGTAAGTTAGTAGATGGCGTAATATTAGTATGTGGAGAAGAGAATAATGAAGGAATGAAAATTTTAGAAAAGAATAAAGTTCCTTTTGTTATTGTAGATAGAAGGGTTTCAAGTAATGAAATTTTTAATGAAGTTTTCTGTGACAATAAATATGGTATTAAACTTGGAATAGAGTATTTAATTAATAAAGGATTTAAAAAAATAGCCTTTGTAGGTGAGAAGAAGAATGAAAGATTCTTAAATTCAAGATTAGAGTATTTTAAAGAGCTTTCAAAGGAGTATAATATTTTTAATGAGCATCTTATAGAGAAAGATTATTTCTCTATGGAAGGTGGAATTGCTGCAACTGAAAGATTAGTACATAAAAATTTACACATTGAAGCTATTTTTTATAGTAGTGATGTTATGGCAATAGGTGGAATGAAGTATTTATTGAAAAATGGGTATAAAATACCAGATGACATGAGTATCTTAGGATATGATAATATAGGAATATGCTCATTTATAGAACCAGAATTAACTACTATAGCTCAGCCTATATACAAAATGGGAGCAGATGCCTGTAGTTTATTAATAAATATAATTAATGATATAAGTGCTGAAGGAACAATAATTAAATTACCTTCATACTTAGTCGAAAGAGAAACTGTTAAATAAAATGATAGGTTGGTGAAAGAAATGAATAAACAAGAATTAATTTCTAAAGCAAAAGATGTTAGAAAAGACATCGTAGAAATGATCTGTGAATCAAAGTCAGGACATCCAGGTGGATCTTTATCATGTGCAGATATAATTACATATTTATATTTCAATAAAATGAATATTGATGTAAATGAACCAAAGAAAGCTGATAGAGATAGATTTGTATTAAGTAAAGGACATGCTGCACCAGCACTTTATGCTGTTTTAGCTGAAAAAGGATTTTTCCCTAAGGAAGAATTAATGCACTTAAGAAAAATTGGAGCTTTACTTCAAGGACATCCAGATTCAAAACATGTGCCAGGAGTTGATGTTTCAACAGGTTCTTTAGGACAAGGTATATCAAATGCTGTAGGTATGGCTTTAGGACTTAAGCATAAAAATAGTTCATCTAGAGTTTATACAGTTTTAGGAGATGGAGAGTTACAAGAAGGTTTAGTATGGGAAGCAGCAATGGCAGCAGCTCATTATAAATTAAGTAACTTAACAGCAGTAATTGATTTCAATGGTCTTCAAATTGATGGAAAAAATGAAGATGTAATGGGAATTCAGCCATTAGACAAAAAGTTCGAAGCTTTCGGATGGAATGTTATAGTTTGCGATGGTCATGATTTTGATCAAATAGATGCAGCTTTCAACAGTGCTGAAACTGTTAAAGACAAACCAACAATGATAATAGCAAAAACTGTAAAAGGTAAAGGCGTAAGCTTCATGGAAGACCAAGCAGGTTGGCATGGACAAGCTCCTAGCGTAGAACAAACAGAATTAGCAGTAAAAGAAATTGAAGGGTAGTGATTAACATGGGTAAGGCAACAAGAGAATCATACGGAATAGCTTTAGCACAATTAGGAAAAGAAAATGAAAATATCGTTGTATTAGATGCGGATCTTTCTAAGTCAACTAAAACAGCTGACTTTAAAAAAGATTTCTCTGATAGATTTTTTAACGTAGGAATAGCAGAGCAAAACCTTATGGGTATGGCTGCTGGATTATCAAATGTAGGATATGTTCCATTTGCAAGTACTTTTGCTGTATTTGCAGCAGGAAGAGCTTTTGAAATAATCAGAAACTCAATTTGCTATCCAAAAATGAATGTTAAAATAGCTGCAACTCATGCAGGAATAACTGTTGGAGAAGATGGTGGATCACACCAGTCAGTTGAAGACATAGCTTTAATGTGTTCACTTCCAAATATGACTGTAATAGTACCAGCTGATGATAGAGAAGCTAGAGCAGCTGTTAAAGCAGCAGCAGAAATGAATGGACCAGTTTACTTAAGATTCGGTAGATGTGCTACTGAAGATATATTTGATGATAGCTATACTTTCCAAATTGGAAAAGGAACAGAAATTTGTGAAGGTAATGATGTAGCTATAATTGCAACTGGTATGATGGTTCAAAAAGCTATAGAAGCTTCAAAAGAATTAAAAGCTGAAGGTATAAATGCAAGAGTTATAAACATATCAACTATAAAACCTTTAGATGAAGAAATAATAGTTAAAGCAGCTAAAGAAACTAAAGCTATAGTAACTGTAGAAGAGCATTCAATAATAGGTGGTCTTGGAGATAGAGTTTCAGCAGTAGTTTGTGATAAGGCTCCAACAACTGTTAAAAAAATAGGAATAAATGATACTTTTGGTGAGTCAGGAACTCCAAATGAGTTATTAGAGAAATATGGCTTAACAACTAAAAACATAGTTGAAACTGTTAAAGGATTAGTTTAAGATAAAAATTTATTTTAAATTTAAATATTTTTAGAACAAAAGATAAAAACATTATGATAAAAACACTATAAATAGCAAAAGATAACCATAGTATAACTAACAAAAGATAAAAATATTAAAAATTACATAAGATAAAAAAGCATATAAATGCTTTAAATTAACTAAAGACAAAACGCGAAGATGTAATAAAGCATAAACTAAAGATATAAATAATATATCAACAAAAGATACGAATAATAAGTAGAAGGAAGTGGATTAAATGAAATTATTTATCGATACTGCTAATATAAATGACATTAGAAAAATAGCTGAATTAGGAATTATATGTGGTGTTACTACAAACCCTTCATTAATAGCAAGAGAAGGTAGAGATATTAAAGAAGCAATGATTGAGATAACTCAAATCGTTGATGGTCCAATAAGTGCTGAAGTTATGGCTTTAGAAGCAAATGAAATGGTTGCAGAAGCTAAAGAATTAGTTAAAATCCATAAAAACATAGTTATAAAAATACCTATGTGTACAGAAGGATTAAAAGCTGTAAAAATGTTAACAGCAATGGGAATAAAGACAAACGTAACTTTAATATTCTCAGCAATGCAAGCTTTATTAGCTGCTAGAGCTGGTGCAAGCTTTGTAAGCCCATTCGTTGGAAGATTAGATGATATCGGAGCAGTAGGAATAGAGTTAATCGAGCAAATAAGAGAAATTTTTGATATCCACGGAATACAATCAGAAATAATTGCTGCAAGCATAAGAAATCCAATGCATGTACATGAAAGTGCAATGGCTGGAGCTCATATAGCTACAATACCAGCTAACGTATTACTTCAAATGGTTAAGCATCCATTAACTGATGCTGGAATGCAAAAATTCATAGAAGATTACGAGAAAGCTTTCAACAAATAATATTTTAATATTTAATTAAATTTTTAGATTGAGTTTATAACAAAGAAGCCATATCTCATATGAGATATGGCTTCTTTCTATTTGTATAAATTAAAATAAATGAATTTTTTTTTTTTGAAATTAAGAATATTTTCAATAAAAGCAACGTAAATTTGATTTTATAAACTTAAATTTAAAAAAATCAAATTTATTTTAAGGGGGAGTTTCATGAAGAGAAAAACATTGAAAAAAATTATGGCATTAGCTATAGTAACATCATTTTCTTTAAATGGACTAAGTGTATTAGCTTATGAAAATATTAATAAAGCAGTTTTAGTACAAGGAAGTAATATAGATGAGTTATTATCTAATATGTCAAAAGAAGATAAGGAATTTTTACAAGTTAGTAATGAAAATAAAATAAAGATTAATTCTAAAGTTAACTTGAAAAGTAATTCTTTAACTAAAATAATAGTTGAGTTAAAAAGTGACCCCATAATAGTTCAATCTGCTAAAAATAATAAGTTGAAAAGTGATATTGAAGGAAATATTAAAGATGAACATAATTCTTTCAAGGAAAAGATAAGCAATGTTATTGAAAATAAGAAAAAAGATATTGAAAGTTATAATAATGAATTTGAAGCAAAAGATATAGAAAATAAAGAAAAAACAGTATTTAAAAATGAAGATGAAAAGACTTCACTTTATATTCCAGAGGTGAAGTTTGGATATGAATTAATGCAATCTTTTAATGGAATAGCAATGGAAGTACCAGCTAGTATGATTGAACAATTAGCTAAATTAGATGAGGTTAAAGCCATTTGGAGTGATGAAATAGTTAAATTAGATTTACCTAAAGAAAAAGAGAAAATGGAAAGAAAAAATGATACAGATGCTAAAATTTCTCCTTTTATGGATAATAGTATTCCAACTATAGGAGTAGACAAGCTTCATAATGAAGGGATTAAAGGTAATGGAGTAAAAGTTGGTGTTTTAGATACAGGAATAGACTATAATCATCCAGATTTAAAGGATGGTTATATAGGTGGATATGATTTTGTAGATGATGATGATGATCCTATGGAAACAACTTATGAAGATTGGAAAAATAGTGGACAACCTGAATTTAGCTGGGGAAGTGCATATTATACAGCCCATGGTACTCACGTTGCTGGAACTATTGCTGGTAGAGGAGATGAAGAGGGTGAAGTAACAGGAGTAGCCCCAGAAGCTGATATTTATGCATATAGAGTTTTAGGACCATATGGTTCAGGAGCTACTTCAGGAATTATTGCGGCTGTTGATAAATCAGTTGAAGAAGAGCTAGATGTTATAAATCTTTCATTAGGCAGTTCTGTAAATGATCCATTAAGTCCTTTAGCAATAGCTATTAATAATACAATGTTATATTCACAAACTATGGCTGTAGTTGCGGCAGGAAATTCTGGACCTGATATGGGCACTTTAGGAACTCCAGGAGCTGCTAATATGGCATTAACAGTAGGGTCTAATAGTAGTTATGTTAAGGTAGATACTATAGAAGGAACTTTTGAAGAGGAAACCTACATTTTAAATATGTTAGCAGGTAGGTTAAGTGATAAGATTCATGATTTAGTAAATAAAAGTTTAGAATTAGAGTTTGCGGGTTTAGGTAAACCAGAAGATTTTGCAGGGAAAGATTTTGTAGGAAAAATTGCTCTTATACAAAGAGGAGAATTAGCGCTTAATGATAAAATAGCAAATGCAAAAAAAGCAGGTGCAGAAATGGCTATAATCTACAATAATGTGGAAGGGCCAATATCCTTATACTTAGGAGAATCTGAGGAATTTGTACCAACATTAGCTTTAAGTAAAGAGGATGGAGAAAAGTTAAAGCAAAATATAGTTGAAGGAAAAGCTCTTACTTTAGGAGAAAATATAGGAGAAATTGTATTAGAAGGATTAAAACTTTCTGATTTTAGTTCAAGAGGACCGGTAGTTGATACTATGGATATTAAACCTGAAATAATGGCTCCAGGAGAATCTATAAAATCAACAATTCCAGGATATTTAAATGATAAAGAAGCTACAAATCCTGATTATAAAAAAGCTTATGGAAGAATGTCAGGAACATCTATGGCAACTCCTCATGTAGCTGGACTTGCTGCTTTATTGGTGGCAGAGATGCCAGATTATTATGGACCAGAAGAGTTTAAGTCTATAATTATGAATACAGCAGATTCATTAAATGGTGATTATTCTGTTTATGAAGTTGGAGCAGGAACAATAGATGCTTATGAAGCGGTTAAGTCAGAGGTAAAATTTGTAGTACCAACTACTACCTATAATGAAGATTTAGATGGTAATATGGATGAAATTTCAGTGCCAGCAGCTGATATTGCTTTTGGAAGAAAAGAGAAAGATAAGGACCATAGTGCAACTATAAATTTATATAATAGATCCAATAAAGATAAGATTTTTAAAATATCTTATGAATATACTACTCCTATAGGTGAAGAAAAGGTCAATGGAGATGAAGAGGGCGTAGTTATAACATTACCAGAAGAAATATCTATTTTAGGTGCTCTAGAAGAAAATGATTCTTTTAGAAATTTTATTATGAAAATAAATGTACCCAATTCAGCTGCTAGTGGAACCTATGAAGGTTATATAAAATTTGTTAATAAGGATGATGAAAAGGAAGAGTATCAAATTCCATTTTCTATAGATGTAAGAGGACAGTTTGTAGATATTAAAGATAATATGAATGAAATTATAGCAATAGGAGAAAATCATCCATTTAGTGATCCGTATCCAGGATTATATCCTCAGTTTAAGGTAAGTGATAAATTTGAAAGTTTTGATTTCTTAGTTAAAGATGGAGAAACTAATGAATATATTGGCTATTTAGGAAGTTTAGATCCAGAATATGTACCTACTAATGTTTTTGTGGGATTACCACAACCAATAGCTTATAATGGTTTTTATCATCCAATACTAAAGGATATAGACGAAACTTTACGTATAGATAATGATGTTTATTATAAGTTTGATGATAAAAGATATCTTTTAGAGCTTAGAGCTGTAGCTAATGATGGACAAATTTTAAGAGATGAACAACAATTTTTCGTAGATGCTACATCTCCAGACATGATATTAAGTGAAGATTCTAGTGAAAGAATTTATGAAATAAATACAGATGATTTAGATGATAACTATATTCATTGGATAAGTGGAAAAATAACAGACCCTGATGTGGAGTATATGAGTAAATACAATGCTAAAACTACAAATAAAGACAATATATTATTTGCATATGAAGAGTCTTTGGGAAGACCACTTCAAGGAGTATTTTTACCAGATGAAAATGGAGAATTTAAATTTGGTGCTACAGTAGAGGAATTAAATGAAAAAGAAACGCTATTAGTTAACTACTATGCTATGGATGCTTCTAGTAATGGTGGTTATAAAGTAAATCAGGGATTAACTGGATTTGTTAAAGAAGGAACTCCTTATGTAAGTGTTTTAGCTGACAAAGAATTTAACTATGTAGGAGATAGTGTAACTGCAACTGTTTCTTTAAATAATGTAGAAAATTTTAGAGAATCTAATTTTAAATTTGAATATTTTTATGAAGATTTTGGTGGAAGCTTATATGAGGTAGAAGAAGTTGTACCAACTAAAGAATTACAAGCATTTTTAGATAACAATGATATAACTGCAAATATTAAAACTGAAGATGGTTTATATGGTTTTGGAACGGAAATAGTTAAAGTAGATTTTAATTTAGAAGGAAATTCTTCTATAGGAATAACAGGAGATATGCCTTTATTAGATATTAAGTTAAAAGTAGTTGGAGATAAAATATCATTAGGACATGATTCTATCATAAAAGTTGGAAATATGGATGGATTTAATGGTCTTTTAAGAAACTTAGAGTATAAAACAGTAGATGGAAGTACTAATACTATAAAGGTATTTAATGTAGCTAAAAGTGCCACTCATCAAAAAACTACTGAAATATTCGGAGTAATTTATCCTCAAGGTGTAATGGAAAATGAAGATAGTATAACTATGACTAAAACTTTAACAGAAATGGGTGCAGAAATATATGCTATTAACTCAAATGGCGATAAAGTAAATGCAGAGCTAAATACATTACATGATTTAGGATTAATTGAAAATTATATTGTAAGAATTCCAGCAGTTGATGGTGATTATAAGCTTATAGCTAATATACCAGGTCATTTAGATACTATATTCACTGATAGATTTAGCTATAATTATAATGGTGAAATTGATGGAACTACAAAGCATATTCAATTCCAAGCAAAAGCTGGTGATGTAAATGATGATGCTATCATTGATGCTGTTGATGCTATGCTTATAGCTAGAGCTATAGGAAAAGAAAATGTACCTAAGTTAAAAGGAATTCAAAGAGATATTAATTTTAATGACTTAATAGGTAGAGATGATTTAGACTGGGTAGTTAAGCATTTTGGTTCAACTAATTATGAAATAACTAAAGCACCTAAAATTGTAACAGAAATAGATGGTATGAAACTTGAGGATATTATTTCTAATATAGGTGCATTACAAGATAGTAAAGGGCCAGATATAAGTTTAAATGTAGAAGATGGTAATAGTTATGATAATGAAGTAGCAATAACTGTGGATTCATCAGATATTGTTTATTCAGAACATGTATTATATATAAATGGTCAACCAGTTAATGAAAGTATTTCAAAATCAACAGAATATATTATAAATGAACCAGGTAAATATGAAGTTAAGGTTGTAGCTATGGATGACTTAGGTAATAATTCAGAAAAAGTAGCTAATATAGAGGTTAAAGGCAAAGGAGAAGAAGTTCTAGCACCTCAAATTAAAATTTATGGCGTTATAGATGGAAAAATTTATGATGAACCAGTAAAACCTGAAATAGTTACAGAAAAGGGAACAACTAATGTTATAACTTTAAATGGTTCTGAATATAAAGTGGAATCTAAAGAAGAGGGAGATAAGGTTATACATTATGGAGAAGAAATAAGCAAAATTGCACACCATGAACTTAAGGTGGTTTCAACTAATGAAGCAGGAAAATCTACTACAAAAGTAGTTAACTTTAAATTAGAAAAAGATGATGATGGTGATACTGAAGAACCGGGGCCAGGAGAGCCTAATGATGGACCTACAATTAAAATTGAAGGCATTAAAGAAGGTAAAACTTACTACAATCCAGTAAAACCAGAGATTATTTTAGAAAAGGGAACAACTAATGTTATAACTTTAAATGGTTCTGAATATAATGTAAAAGTAAAAGAAGAGAATGATAAGGTTATATATTATGGGGAAGAAATAAGTAAAATTGCAGATCATGAACTTAAAGTAGTTTCAACTGATTCTGAAGGTGAATCTACTACTATGATAGTTAAATTTACCCTTGCTAAAAAATCAGGATCATTGCCTAATACAGGAGGGGTAGCAGCAATAACATTTGCAATTGCAGGAATATTATCAGTAGGTACAGGCATATTAATAGTAAAAAAGAAAAAAAATAATTAATTATACCTCCTTTTTAAATATATTTTAACTCTAGGTGGAGATTTTATCTCCATCTAGATTATTTATTTTTATTTATATAAATTTTATTGCTTAACTGCTAATATCTTATGGGGAAGTACTACTGTATAAAATAACAGAGTTTTTTAAGTGCTCCCTTGTCCAAAATCAATGTATCTAAATGTAATATAACTTGTTCA
>NZ_WHJC01000126.1 GCF_009295725.1 Clostridium tarantellae | reverse complement strand
AAGTATAGAATGCCTTTATCAATTAAAGATATAAAATATGAATATTCTAGAAGATTTTTTTTAGATAATCTAGCTATTTTTATTAGAGTAGATAATAAAATAGTGGGATATGGGCAAATATTATTTTTAGAAGGAAAATATACAATAGCTAATTTAGGAATATTAACTGAGTATCAGGGTAAAGGGTATGGAAAGTTATTAATTAAAAAACTTTTAAATCTTGCTAAGGAAGAGAATATTTCACAATTATATATAAAAGTTAAAGAAAGTAATAAAATTGCTATGAAATTATATAAAGGTATAGGTTTTGAAGAAGTAGAAAAGGTTCATATTTATACTATTGCTTAAAAAGGATGTGTTATTTTTAACACATCCTTTAAAGTTAAAAATATTAAAATATTGTAGTATTAAAATAAAGAATCATTAGGAATATATGAAAGTTTAGTAGTTAATATATTAGAGGTTAAATGTTTATTATAGTATGAACGATTATGTAATCTACAATTGTTAGGTTCTAACTCTTTTTCTTCCTTAGAGTTTGATTCTTCTTTTAAATTGCGCATAAAAATCACCTCCTTTTTATATTATTTTTTGCTAAAAAAACAAATATAATACCATTTATAGTAAAAAAACAATTGGTTTTTAAAAAAGTTAAATTATTTTAAGTAAATACTCTTTTAAAATAACTTAAAATTATATATAATGTGATTTGATATGATTAACCTAAAAGGAGAATGAAATTATATGGATAATAATTTAAAATATTACATAGAGACTTGGGGATGCCAAATGAATGAAGAAGATTCAGAAAAGCTTTCAGGAATGCTTAAAAGAATTGGTTATAAAAGAACTGAAAGTAAGGATGAAGCATCAATAATTATATTTAATACATGTTGCGTTAGAGAAAATGCTGAAAATAAGGTTTTTGGAAATCTTGGACAATTAAAGAAGCTTAAGGAAAGAAATCCAGCTCTTATAATTGCAATTTGTGGATGCATGATGCAACAAAAGGGAATGGCTGATAATGTATTAAAAAGATTCCCATTTGTTGATATAATATTTGGAACTCATAATGCGTATAAATTTCCAGAATATTTAGCAAGAGTGAGACAAGAAGGAGTTCAAGTTAAAGAAATTATAAATAAAGAGGAAGGTATTGTAGAAGGATTACCTATAGATAGAAAAAGTGATGTTAAAGCTTTTGTAACTATAATGTATGGTTGTAATAATTTCTGTACATATTGTGTAGTTCCTTTTGTTAGAGGAAGAGAAAGAAGTAGAAAACCAGAGGATATAGAAAAGGAAATTAAAGATTTAGTAGCTGAAGGTTATAAAGAAATAACTTTATTAGGACAAAATGTTAATTCTTATGGAAAGGGTCTAGAAAATGAAATAACTTTTGCAGAGCTTTTAAGAAGAATAAATGAAATTGAAGGTTTAGAAAGAGTAAGGTTTATGACATCTCATCCAAAAGATTTAACAGAGGATGTTATAATGGCAATAAAAGAGTGTGATAAATTATGTGAGCAAATTCATTTACCTGTACAAAGTGGTTCAACAAGAGTTCTTAAAGAAATGAATAGACACTATGATAGAGAGTATTATTTAGATTTAGTTAAAAAAATAAAACGTGAAATTCCAAATGTTTCTTTAACTACAGATATAATTATAGGATTTCCTGGAGAAACAGAAGAAGATTTTGAGGAAACTTTAAGTATGATAAAGGAAGTTGAATATGATTCAGCCTTTACTTTTATATACTCAAGAAGAAAGTATACTCCAGCTGATAGAATGGAAAATCAAATTAATGAAGAGGTTAAGCATAAAAGATTTAATAAATTGGTAGAGGTTGTTAATGAAATTATTGCTAAGAAAAATAAGCAATGTGAAGAAGAAATTTTAGAAGTTTTAGTAGAAGGTCCAAGTAAAAATGATGAAACTAAAATGTCAGGAAGAACAAGAACTGGAAAGTTAGTAAATTTCCCAGGAACTATTGATTTAGTAGGACAATTAGTTAATGTTAAAATTGTAAAAGCACAATCTTTTTCATTAACAGGTGAATTAGTTTAGTTTATATGGAGATAGCATGTTGCTATCTCCTTTTTAAAATTTTTAATCTTTAGGTTATTATATGAAAAACAATAATTAGTAATTATAACTTTGATATTATATTATGTACTTGATATAATAATCATTATATATTAAATATAGATTAAAATATGAAAATAATATTTTATTTTTATACATAGTAGTTTTAGTTAAGTTGAAGGAGGAAAAATAATGGCTCTAACTCCAATGATGAGACAATATTTTGAAATAAAAGAAAATTACAAGGATTGCATAGTATTTTTTAGATTAGGTGATTTCTATGAAATGTTCTTTGAGGATGCAGAAACAGCAGCTAGAGAATTAGAATTAGTATTAACAGGAAGGGATTGTGGCTTAGAAAATAGGGCACCAATGTGTGGAGTACCCTTTCATGCATCTAATTCTTATATAGGAAGATTAGTAGCAAAAGGTTATAAGGTTGCTATTTGTGAACAAGTTGAAGATCCAAAAATAGCAAAGGGAATAGTAAAAAGAGATGTAGTTAAAGTAGTAACACCAGGAACTTATATGGATGCATCATTTATTGAAGAAAATAAAAATAATTACATAATGAGTATTTTTGTAGATGATGAAAATAGAGGATTTTCTATAAGTGTAACAGATATATCTACAGGAGAATTTTTAGCTACGGAAACTTCTTTTGAAGAAAGCTTAATTTTTGATGAAATATCAAAATTTAATCCTAAGGAAATAATACTTTTAGAAGGATTAAATGGAGAACTTATAAAAAATATAAAAACTGTAAGTGTTGCTTTAGTTACAGAAAAAGATAGAGAATACTTTGAAAAAAATAATGAAAAAATTTTAATATCGCAATTTAAAGAAGATGTATGCACTTTTTCTAACAATATAAAGAGTTCATCAGCAGCTTTAGTTAAATATATATTAGAAACTCAAAAGATTAGTTTAAGTAATATAAATAACATAGATTTATATAATATTAAAGATTTCATGACTATTGATTTAAGTTCTAGAAGAAATCTTGAACTTACTGAAAGCTTAAGAGAAAAGGTTAAAAAAGGATCATTACTTTGGATTTTAGATAAGACTCAAACATCTATGGGAAGTAGAACATTAAGAAGATGGATAGAAGAACCTTTAATAAATAAAGAAAAAATAAAAGAAAGACATGATGCTATTGAAGAGTTACATGAAGATATATTTTTAAATGATAATTTAAGAGAAGCTTTAAAAGATATATATGATATAGAAAGAATACTTGGAAAAATATCAAGTAAAAATGTTAATGCTAAAGATTTATTAGCACTAAAAACATCAATATACAAAATACCTAATATTAAAAATATGCTAAAGAATTGTAGTAGTAATTTATTAAATAAATATTATGAAAATATAGATGAATTAAAAGATATATGTGAATTACTTAATAGTTCAATAGCAGAGGATGCTGGATTAACCATTAAAGAAGGAGATATAATAAAAGATGGTTATAATAATTTAGTAGATGAACTTAGATTAGCAAAAAAGAACGGTAAAGATTGGATTTCTACTTTAGAAAATAAGGAAAGAGAAGTTACTGGTATTAAATCTTTAAAGGTTGGATATAACAAAGTTTTTGGGTATTATATTGAAATATCAAAGGCTAATTATAGTTCGATTCCTGAGGGGAGATATATAAGAAAACAAACCCTTTCAAATGCTGAAAGATTTATAACTCAAGAACTTAAAGAAATGGAAGAAAAGATTTTAGGTGCCAGTGATAAACTAAGCATATTAGAATATGAGCTTTTTGTAGAAATAAGAGATATAGTTGAAAAAGAAATTAATAGATTAAAAGAAACCTCAAGAATAGTTGCTGAAATAGATTGTATAACAAATTTAACTTATGTGTCATTAGAAAATAACTTTGTGAAACCAAGTTTAAATAATGATGGAATTATAGATATACAAAATGGACGACATCCAGTAGTAGAAAAAGTAATTCCAAATGGAGAGTTTATTCCTAATAATACTTTAGTAAATAATAAGGAAGATCAGCTTTTAATTATAACAGGTCCTAATATGGCAGGTAAATCTACTTATATGAGACAGGTAGCTATTATAACTTTAATGTGTCAAATGGGAAGTTTTGTACCCGCAGATAGTTGTAATATAAGTATAGTAGATAAAATTTTTACTAGAATAGGTGCTTCGGATGATTTAGCAGGTGGAAAAAGTACCTTTATGGTAGAAATGTGGGAAGTATCTAATATACTTAAAAATGCTACATCAAATAGCTTAATACTTTTAGACGAAGTAGGGAGAGGAACAAGTACTTATGATGGATTAAGTATTGCATGGGCTGTTATAGAATATATATGCAAAAATAAAAATTTAAAGTGTAAAACATTATTTGCAACCCATTATCATGAACTAACTAAATTAGAAGGACAAATTGAAGGAGTAAAAAATTACTCTGTAGATGTTAAAGAAGTAGATAATACTATAATTTTTTTAAGAAAAATAGTTAGAGGTGGAGCTGATCAATCTTATGGTATAGAAGTTGCTAAGTTAGCAGGTTTACCTAAGGGTGTTATAAATAGAGCTAAAGAATTACTAAAAGATTTAGAAAAAAACAATCATCATACTATTAGTAATTCTACTTTAATTAAAGAGGAAAAAAAGGATTTTTGTATTAATTGCAATAAAAAAGAAGTTGAAATTGTAAAAGAACAAGCACTAAAAGAAGATACTGTTTTAAAAGAAGCAGCTGTGGAAACTATTAAGGAATTAAAAGTAAATAAAAAAATAGTAGAAGTAATTAATAATGAAAAACAATTAGATTTTAATTCTATAGCTAAAGAAAATTTAATAAATGAATTAGCTAATTCAAATATATTAGAATTAAATCCAATGGAAGCTATGAATAAATTATATAATTTAGTTAAAATAGCTAAAGGATTAATTTAATACAAGGAGGTGGTTTCTTTTGAATAGAATTAATGTTTTAACCATGGAAACTGCTAATAAAATTGCTGCTGGAGAGGTGGTTGAAAGACCATCTTCAGTAGTTAAAGAACTTATTGAAAATTCATTAGATGCTAAATGTAAAAATATAACTATTGAAATAAGGGAGGGCGGAGAAAGTCTAATTAAAATAATAGATGATGGTATTGGAATACATCCTGATGATATAAAAAAGGCTTTTAGTGCTCATGCTACAAGCAAAATAAAAAATGTAGATGATATATTTTCAATAAATACATTAGGATTTAGAGGAGAAGCATTACCAAGTATAGCTTCAATATCTAAGGTGTTTTTGAAAAGTAAAATTTTTAATGAGCCTATAGGAAAAGAAATAAGATTATTAGGTGGTATAGAAGAAAGTTTTAAAGATTCAGCCATAAGTAAGGGAACTCAAATAGAAGTAATGGAGTTATTTTTTAATGTACCTGCAAGAAAAAAATTTTTAAAGTCTGTTTCTCGTGAAGGTGCTATTATTAATGATATAGTTAGTAGAATTGCTTTAGCAAATCCAGAAGTTTCCTTTCAACTTTTTAATAATAGCAAAAAGACAGTGCATACTTATGGAAATGGAAAATTAATAGATGCTATAAGATCAATATATGGAAAATCTACAGCGGAAAATTTGATTTATTTTGAAAAACATGAGGATACAGTATCTATATATGGATATATAGGAAATGATTCTTTATCAAGAGGATCTAGAAATAATCAAAGTCTATTTGTAAATAAAAGATATGTTAAAAATAGAACTATAACTGTAGCAGTGGAAAATGCTTATAAATCCTTTAATACATCTAATAAATTTCCTTTTTACGTTTTATTCATAGAGGTATATCCAGAACTTATAGATGTAAATATTCATCCAACAAAATCAGATATTAAATTTAAAGATGAAAGAGTAGTTTTTAAATGTGTATTTGATGCTATACATGAAGCCTTACGAGAAGAAGTTAAGGACAATTTTAATATAAATCCTTTAAATGAAGAGGAAAAAAAAATAGTTTACAAAGAGTTAGAAGAAGTAACACAATTTTCTTTAAATGAAGAAATTAATAAATTAGATGGTTTAAAAGAAAGTATTGCTTCAAATAAGAATTTTTTTAATGATTTTCAACAGTTAAATAAAGAAGAGAAAGAGAGTATATTTTCAAATAAAGAAGTATTAGGAAAAAATGAAAGAGAAGAGATAGAAATTCCTTTAGATTTAAGTTATAGACAACCTAATACAAATGATTATAAAAGAGAAGAAAATGAGGATAAAACTAATAAAGAAGAAATAGCTAAATTCCCTAAATTAAAAGTTATAGGTCAATTTAATAAAACCTATATATTGGCTGAAAAAGAAGAAATTCTTTATTTAATAGATCAACATGCAGCTCATGAAAAAATACTATTTGAAAAATATTTAAACACCATAGAAAATTCAAAAGTGGAAATTCAACCTTTAATAGTTCCATTAGTTCTTGATTTATCTCTTAATGATTTTATTTTTTATGAAGAAAATAAAGATATATTTGAAAAAGCTGGATTTATAATTGAGGATTTTGGTAATAATTCTATAAGAATAAGTGAAGTTCCTTATTTTTTAGGTAAGCTTAATGCTAAAAGTTTATTTTTATCTATACTTGATAATGTTAAAAATCTAGGAACAGGAAAAACTAGGGAAGTTAAATATAATAAAATAGCTACTTTAGCTTGTAAAGCAGCAGTTAAAGCAAATGATACACTTAGTATATTAGAAATGGAATCTCTTATAGAAGAACTTAGATATATAGAAGATCCTTTTCATTGTCCACATGGAAGACCAACTATAATAAAGTTTACTAGTTATGAATTAGATAAAAAATTCAAAAGGATTTTATAAAATTTGGAGGAAAAAATGAGAAACGACATACTTATTATTGCAGGACCTACAGCGGTGGGAAAAACTGCTATATCCATAGAATTAGCTAAAGAATTAAATGGAGAAATAATATCTACAGATTCTATGCAAATATATAAATATATGGATATAGGCTCTGCTAAAATAACAGAGGAAGAAATGGAAGGAATACCACATCATTTAATTGATTTTGTAGATCCTCACAATGAATTTAGTGTTTCAGAATTTAAAGTATTAGCAGAAAAAAAAATAAAAGAAATACATACTAAAGGAAAGCTTCCAATTTTAGCTGGTGGAACTGGATTATATATAAATTCAATAATATGTGATATGAACTTTACTGAAAGTGAAAAAGATGAAGCATATAGAGAATTTCTTTGGAATTTAGCTGAAGAAAGAGGAAATGAATATTTACATAATATGCTTAAAGATATTGATTTAGAAAGTTATGAAAAAATTCATTTTAATAATAGAAAAAGAGTTATTAGAGCCTTAGAAGTATATAAGATAACAGGAAAACCATTTTCTTCTTTTAAAGCAAAGAATAATATTTATACTTCTCCATATAATATATATTATTATGTGCTAGATATGGATAGAGAAAAACTTTATGATAGAATAAATAAAAGAGTAGATATTATGATGAATAAAGGTTTAATAAATGAGGTAAAATATTTACAAAGTATAGGATTAACAGAGAATATGCAATCTATGAAGGGCATAGGATATAAAGAAATTTTATATTATTTAGGTAAAAAACTTTCTTTAGATGAAAGTATAGAAATGATCAAACAAGGAAGTAGAAATTATGCTAAAAGACAGTTAACTTGGTTTAGAAAAGATCCAAGATCCAAGTTCATCAACAAAGACAAATATGTGGATGAAAAGGAAATTATTGATAAAATAATTGATGACATAATTAATGCTTAGGTTTATAATGATAATATATAATTATTAATGTTAATTGTGGAGGAAGATAGCAATGAACAAGTCAATCAATAACCTACAAGATATATTTTTAAATAATGCTAGAAAAGGGAAAATTCACGTAACAATATTTCTTATGAATGGAGTACAATTGAAAGGGTATGTAAAAGGATTTGATAGTTTTACAGTGGTTTTAGATAGTGAGGGAAGACAACAACTTGTTTATAAACATGCAATAAGTACTATAGCTCCAGTACAACCAATATTATTTAATAATGCACAAGTAGATGATAATTAAAGAATATAAAAATCATAGGTAAACTTAATAAAGTTTGCCTATTTTTTTTTGCTGTGATAATATAGTCTAAGATGTAAAAAAATACGGGGGTAATTGAACGTATGTTAAAAGAAACAATAGAATTATTAAAACAACAATATAAATTTACAGATGAAACTATATCTTTATATAATCAAGCTATAAATGATGTGGAAAAAGAGTTTGAAATGTATGATGAAATAAGAGAGCTTAATCAGTTAAAAGTTTTAAAAGCCTTTCAAGAAGAAAGAATTTCAGATTCTCATTTTACTAATTCTTCAGGTTATGGGTATGGTGATATTGGAAGAGATTCTTTAGATTTAGTATATGCTAGAATATTTAATGCAGAAAAAGCTTTAGTAAGACCTCATTTTGTTAATGGTACTCATGCTATAGGAACAGCTTTATTTGGAAATTTAAGACCGGGTAATACAATGTTAGCTGTAACGGGAAGTCCTTATGATACTTTACATAACATTATAGGTATAAGTAAAGAAGAAAATATAGGTTCTTTAAAAGAATATGGAGTTAAGTATTCTCAAATAGATTTAAAGAATGGTAAATTAGATATGGAAAAAATAAAGGAAGCTTTAATATCTGATAAGACTATTAAATTAGTACATATGCAAAGATCCACAGGATATGGATGGAGAAATTCATTTTTAGTCAATGAATTAGGAGAAGCTATAAAAGAAATAAAATCTATAAGAAATGATGTTATTGTATTTGTAGATAACTGCTATGGAGAATTTATTGATACTAAGGAACCAACAGATGTAGGTGCTGATTTAATGGCAGGTTCATTAATTAAAAATATTGGTGGTGGAATATCACCAACGGGAGGATATATAGTAGGTAAGGCTGAATATGTAGATCAAGCTTCCTATAGATTAACAACACCTGGTATTGGAGGAGAATGCGGTTCTACTTTTGGTGTTATGAGACAATTATATCAAGGATTATTTTTAGCACCACATATTGCTATGGAAGCTGTTAAAGGTGCAGTATTTTGTGCTAGAGTTATGGAACTTGCAGGTTTTGAAGTTCTTCCAAAATATAATGAAAAAAGAAGTGATATAATTCAAGCTATAAAATTTAATGATGCAGAAAAATTAATAAATTTTTGCAAGGGAATACAAAAGGCTTCTCCAATAGACTCCTTTGTTGAATGTGAGCCTTGGGATATGCCAGGATATACAGATCAGGTTATAATGGCAGCTGGAGCTTTTATACAAGGTTCATCTATAGAATTATCGGCAGATGCTCCAATAAGAGAACCATATATAGCTTATTTACAGGGTGGATTAACTTTTGATCATGCTAAAATTGGAGCTTTAATAGCATTAAATAATATTTTCAAATAAATTGGTTTTGAAATAAATATTTAAAATGTGTATAATATAAAAGAAATATATTTTTATAAAGTATATTAT
>NZ_WHJC01000125.1 GCF_009295725.1 Clostridium tarantellae | reverse complement strand
GTATTAGCTTGTATATCTTAATATTTTAATAAAAAAATTAGTGAGATTTTAATATTATAATAAAATTAAATAAAAACTTGAATACTTACAAAAATTACCATATAATAAAATTAAGTAAAGCTCTTATTGATATAACTTACAAAGTATAAGTTTTGTATAAAAAAAGATATATAGCATTTTTATGAAAACGTTTTAACTATTAAATGGTTTATAAAGAGAACTTCTTTTGGTTATTAAGATTAAAAGAAGGAACTTTTTAAAATATAATATTGTTATAGGTGGAGGGGAATTTATGAACAAAAATGTAAAAAAAATAAGATGTATAGCTACGGCTTTAACAGCTGCTATCATTGCAGGAAATGTTGATTTATCAGTATTAGCAGGACCAATAAATACACTTAGTGTAGAAAAGAGACAAGATATTTTTCAAGCTCATATTTGGGAAGAAAAAAATGGAGAAGGAATAGTTATAACAGATAATGGAGCGGATTTTAACTCAATAGGAGGAGCTATTAAAGCGGGAGATAGTATAGTTTATAATGATATTAACTTTAAGGATGGAAGTTTAAATACAATGTTAGTTACTATATCTTCTTTAAATAAGGATAGAGATAAAAAAATAGAGGTAAGGTTAGATTCTAAAGAGGGAGAACTTTTAGGAACTATAAATGTTAATCCATCTAATAGTGAAAGAGTTTTTAAGGATCATTATTTAAGTATTCCTCAAGTTACAGGAGTGCATGATATAGCTTTTGTATTTAAGGATGACATGGATGTAAATATAGATATTTTTAATTTTTCTCAATATGATGGAAACGAAACAGAACAAGAATTTGATGAACGTATGAAATGGTGGAGAGATGCTAAATATGGTCAGTTTATTCATTTTGGACCTTATGCAGAAGCTGGTGGAGAGTATAAAGGAAAATGGGTACAATATTCAGAGTGGATTATGGATTATTTAAGAATATCAAAAGAGGATTATGCTAAAGATATAGCCAAGCCTTTTAATCCAAGCCAATTTAATGCAGAGGAAATAGTTAAGGTAGCAAAGGATGCTGGACAAGAATATATGGTATTTACTAGCCGTCATCATGATGGATTTTCTATGTATGATACAGAAATAAGAGAATTTAAAGATTATGAATTAATGAGTTATGGTAATTATAAAGGTCCAGATCCAATTGAGGAATTAGCAAATGAGTGTAAAAAACAAGGAATAAAATTTGGAGCATACTATACTATTTATGATTGGCATGATAAATCACAGGATAATTATGGACATTATATGCATCCAGAACAAAAAGAAGAATATAAAACTCGCATGAAGGGGCAGTTACGTGAGCTTATAGAAAAGTATGATGTGGAAGTTTTATGGTTTGATGGAGAATGGGCAAATTGGTGGACAAAAGAAGATGGACAAGAACTTTATCGTTATTTAAGAACACTTAAACCATCATTAGTAATTAACAATAGAGTAGGGAAAAAGCATCCAGATGATGGTGATTATGGAACACCAGAGCAGGAAATACCTCCAACAGGATTAGATTATGATTGGGAGACTTGTATGACTCTTAATAATTCATGGGGATATCATAAAACAGATAATAATTGGAAATCTCCAGAGACGGTAATAGAAAATTTAGTTGATGTAGCCTCAAAAGGAGGAAACTATTTATTAAATGTAGGTCCAGATAATTTAGGAAGGGTTCCAGAAGGAAGTGCTAATGTTCTTAGAGATGTAGGTATGTGGATGAAAGAAAATGGAGAAAGTATTTATGGTACAAGAATCTCATGTTTTACTAAGTTACCACAAGGTATAAAAGCAACCACTAAGGAAGGAAAAATATATTTACATTTTACTGATTGGAATGGTGGTGAAGCAATTAAAATTCCTGCTATAGTTAATGATATTAAAGGAATGAAAATTTTAGGAACAAATATTGAAGTAAATTATACAAAGTTAAAGGATGGAATTTTAATAGAAACTCCCCAGGTAGAAGGAAATGAATATGATACGGTAATTGAAATTGATGTTGTAGGAACTCCAGAGGAAGTACCAACAAATGTAAATGTAAATCTTGCAACTAAAGCTAAAGAGGTTATAGAATCAAATTATTATGAAAATAATAATTCTTATAAAGGTATAAAAGCTGTTGATGGAGATTTAAATACTAGATGGGCTACTGATGATAATACAAATGAAGCTACTCTAGAATTGAAATTTGATGAACCAATAACCTTTAATAAAGCTTATTTTAAAACTTTTTTATCTAATAAAAATAGTGTGAATTCATATAATATTGAATATTGGGATGGAGAAAAATGGGTAATAGGATACACTGGAGGAACTTTGCAAGAAGAAACAGAAGTAACATTTAACCCTATTACTAGTGATAGAATAAGGTTAAATATTACAGATGCACTTAATCCTAGTATTTATGAATTCGAAATTTTTAATGAGGTTATTACAGAAGTAGAAGTAACATCACCTAAAGAAACACAAATAGTTAGTTCAGATGGATTTACTATGGAAGGAACTGCTATTGGTGGAGAAACTGTAGAAGTATTAGT
Source organism: Clostridium tarantellae (assembly GCF_009295725.1). Taxonomy (GTDB): domain Bacteria; phylum Bacillota; class Clostridia; order Clostridiales; family Clostridiaceae; genus Sarcina; species Sarcina tarantellae. The sequence goes on along the minus strand of NZ_WHJC01000125.1, from coordinate 7,076 downwards.
TAAAAGTAATAATGTAGTTCCAGTAAAATTTGAAGGAGATGTTTCAAAAGATGGAACTTGGAGTGTTGATGTAGCTAATATAGGAGAAGGTACCAAAAATATTAGAATTTCTCTTAAAGATAGTGATGGTAGTGTGGTAGATGTTACAAATACTACCTTAAAGGTAAGAGATAAAGGAAAAAATTTAGTTATTGGAAAAGAAATAACTGTATCATCAGAGTATTCAGAAGAAGCTGGATATGAAAAAAATAAAGCAATAGATGAAGACACAGCAACAAGATGGGCTCCTGCAAATGGAGATAAAACTCCAACTATGACAGTTAATTTTGGTGAAAGAACTACCTTTGATACAGTTATTATTAGTGAGATGTTAGATACTTGGGTAACACCTAATGATTATAGATGTAAAAAATTTAAATTAGAGTATAATGATGGAGAAGTATGGAAAACAATACAGGATGGAACTACCATTGGAGAAGAATTAACTTTAAAGTTTAAACCAGTAACAGGAGAGCAAATTAGATTAACTATTTTAGAAAATGCGGCTTCAAATAATTATGCTCCAGCAAATATCAATGAATTTGAGGTTTATAACAGTAAAAAGGATGTAGTTCAAGGAGAAGGAATTAAAAAAGTAGAAAATTTAAGAGTTAATGAAAGAAGTAGTAATTCAATAAAATTACAATGGGATGCACCATCATCAGGTGATAAAGTAGCGGAATATATAATTTATAAAGATGGAAAAGAAGTTGCTAAAGTAAATGCTAATGATATATTAGAATATGAAGCTAATAATTTAAAGGTAAATACTTTATATGGATTTAAAGTTTTAGCTAAAGGATTAGATGGACAAAAAGGAAGACCAGTATCTATAAATGTTAGAACTGCTAAATAGTAAAATAAGAGGGCTTTTTAAAAAAAGCCCTCTTATTTTAATTTAAAAATATTATTTATTATTGTTTTAGTCTTATAAAAATTTTTTATTAATAAATTATTAAAATCAAACCATCTTTGATTTTAATAATTGTAAATATAATTTTCCAAAAGCAGGACAAGGATCATTTTGAGTTCCATGAATTTTAATTGTATTGGTACCTTTTTGTAAATGAGCAGTAAATTCCATTTGTTCTAAGTTAAAACTTTCTCTACTCATAAATATATAACCAATATTTTCATCATTAATATCTATTGTAAATGGATTTGAGTCAGGAGATATATAATCTAAAATTATAGAATATATACCTTCAGATTCAGTTGTAACAGTAACTGTTACTGAAGCATCAATTGTAATTCTAGTTGGTAAAGTAGCACCATTTGGAATTGTAGTTACAGGAATATATCCCTTAGGTGTTCCAAGGTTATATACAAATCCTGTTTCAGAATCAATAAGAGCACCATCTTTAAGTTCACCAGCAGCTATATCATAAACATTAGGAGGTAAGGGATTAGCTTGATTTGTAATTAAATTTAGAGTAATTGTACCTAACATAGGTGATGGATTTTTACCATCTCCATAAAATTTTATTGTATTATCTCCTATCTTTAGATTAGCCTTAATTATAAAGGTATCTATATTAGCAAGTGACCAGTTTAAAGTTAATGGGAAGATGAATTTTTGATTAATAGGAACTTTATTTATATCTACTAATAGATTACTTTCATCATATACAGATACATATTGAACTATTAAATTATACCAACCAGCTGTTTTTACATTAAGTTTTAATGAGGCTGTACCATTTTCTTCGCCACCTATATTTTCAACTAACATAGTATTCTTATTAACCATAGCACTTCCACTTAATGTTCCATTACTAATATTATAAACCATAGGTTTATCATTACTTAAACTTAAATAGAATTCTCCAATAATAGGAGCTAAAGAACTTCCATTTCCCTCAAATTTAATTGTGTTTTTACCTGCATTTAAATAATGTGGAATAGTAAATGTTTTAGCATTAGCTACATCCCAATCCTCTGTTAAAGGAGGTAAATATATTTCATCATCATTTATATCATTTACTTCTATTCTTACAGGTCTTTCAATAATTGGAGATATATATTTAAATACAATATCATATACTCCAGCTAAAGTTACATTTACATTTACTGTAGAAGAACCATTTGATTGTCCTCCAATTAAACTAACAAAATCACCATTACCATATTTGGAAGCTCCATCTAAAAGAAGTCCTTGAGAAACATTATAAGTTTTAATAAGTTTTGTTGAAGATATTATTGCAGGTCCTAATGATGGTGCAAGATTTTTTCCATCGCCATAGAATTTTATTGTATTTTTACCTGATTTTAAATCAGCCTTAAAGGTAAAATTCTTTGCAGTACTAGGTAATGTTCCAGTGGTTGGTGATAATTTATATGAAGCACCAGTATTTACTCCATTAACATCTACTTTAATATTGCTGTTAGAAGTAGATATATAGTCAAAGGTAATATAATGGGTACCGGCTACTTGAGTATTTACTTTTATAGTTGATGATCCATTATTATCACCACCTAAATTTTCTACAAATTTAGTAGTATTATTTAATCTAGCTAAATTTTCTAATAAACCATCTGCAATATCATAAGTTAAAGTAATAGGAATTTTGCTAATAGTTACTTGACCAATATCAGGAGCCATGGTTTTACCATCACCATGAATTTTTATAGTATTTTCACCAGCTTTTAAAGTTATTGGTATTCCAAAAAATTTAGAATCTTTAATGGTTATTCCATTAGTAGGTATAACTTTATATGGAAGTCCTGTAGGAGTATTATTAATATCTATGGTTAAAGTTTGATTGTTATCATCTCTTGTAATATATTGAATATATAAATTGTAATCATCTGATTCTTCAACATTAACTTTTAAAGTAACAGAGTCATCTTTAGAACCTCCAAGACCCGTAACAAAAAAATCAGAAACACTATCTACTTTAGCATTACTTGAAAGCATACCATCCTTTGCATAATAAGTTCCTTTAGGAATAGTTTCAACAACAGGTGCTGATTTAATTAGTTCAAAAGATTCTAAAATAGAAACTTCATCATAGCCATTTCCGTAAAATTTAATAGTATTTTCTCCTTTATTAAAAGGAATTGTTATGGTAAATATTTCAGGATCAGATTCAACGGCAAAATCTGTTATAGGTAAAGTATAAGTACCTAGATAAGTTCCATTAACATCAATTTTTAAAGGGCTATCCACATAAGGCTCTATATAATTAAGCATTAAATCATAGGTTGCAGTTTCATTAATTACAACTGTTAATGTTACCGATCCATTATTCATTCCTCCTAAACCTTCAACAAGATTAGAATCAGGATTTATTTGAGCTCCATCAGCTAAAGTTCCACTAGCTATTCGGAAAATATGATCTTTTGGAATAGCTGAAACTAATTTGCAATCTACTGTATAAATATCAGGTGCTGGATTTGTGCCATCACCATGAAAAGTAAATGAATTTTCTCCATCATCTAAAAATATAGGAATAGTGTAAGTGGTTGGAGGTTTATTATTACTTGATGGAATATTATAAATAGTACCAGTATTTTTACCATCAATATCAAGTAGAAGAGAACGACCATTATAACCATCAACAGTAAGAATTAAATTATAGCTGCCAGTATTCATAGCAAAATAAGATATTATTAAAGATTCATCAGAAAATCCACCTAGATTTCCTATTGCCCCTGATGGAAGAACTTTTGCATTTTCTGATAACAATCCATTAGATAAAGGATAGGTACTAGATAAATTTAAATTAATAGTAAAGTCTCCTAAATCAGGAGCATAACTTTCATCAACACCACTAAACTTTAGTGTATTAATTCCTTTATCAAGAGGTATTAGTGTAGAAAATGTTCCTATATAAGGTCCATTTATGTTATAAATTGTACTTGTTTTAACTTCTGGAATTTCTAATTTAAGAGGTCTATTAGTTCCTCTATAGTTTATTCTTAGTACATAATCTCCAGTAGTATCTACCATAACTTTCATTGTGCAAATACCGTTTCCTTTTCCACCAATCCAATTAACTAATCCACTTTGATTATCTAATACTGATGGACCTTCTAATCCAGCATTAGTCAGGCTATAAGAATCTTGAGGCACTGTTGGAGTTTTTGGTAAAGTAGATGTTTTAGTGGTATTAAAACTCAAAACAAAAGAGCCTAAAGTAGCGGATATACTTTTGCCATTACCATGAAATTTAATTGAGTTATTTCCAGATTTTAAAGTTACAGGTATAGTAAAAGTTTTAGCATCGGAAATATTCATAGTTTCAGTAGATGGTAAAGTAAAAATAGTAGTTGAATTTATAGCATTTATAGAAACCTTTAAAGGTGTATTATTTGTTAAGCTTAAATATTGAAAAATTAAATTATATTGACCAGCAGTGCTAAGATTAGCAGTAACGGTTGATGAACCATCAGTAGGTCCACCTATTCCTTCTACAAAGTTAGTTTTTGTATCAATTTTAGCATCATTTTCAAGAACTCCGTTAGCTAAATTTGATGTTATAGGAGGAATTTGCAAAAGAAATTCTTCTAAATCTGGACTTAATGATTTACCATCACCATGAAATTTAATAGTGTTAGTATTATCTTTTAATATTACAGGAAATGTGAAAATTAAAGCATCTGAAACATTTGTACTTTTAGTAGTAGGAGGCATATAAACATTACCTTTTTTGTCATCATTAACATCCACTTTTAATTTAAGATTATTTGCAGTGGATAAATACCTAACAGATAAATAATAAATACCAGCGTCAACTTCATTTACTGTTACTGTAGAACTACCATCTTTAGTACCACCAAGTCCAGTTATAAAGCCAGTTACTTCATTAATTTTAGCATTTCCTGAAAGTTCACCCATAGCAACGTTATAATTAGAATTCATAGAAGGTTCAGTTGCAAATATACTTGTTTCTTGAGTTTGATTTAAAATTACAGTTACTGACTGTAAATCTGGAGCAGCATCAATACCATTACCATAAAATTTTACAATGTTGTTTCCAGAATTTAGAGTAACTAGAATATCAAAAGTTTTAATAGCATTTATTGATGTGCCAGGAGTGATTGGAAATAGATATTCATTCCCTGTATCTTTATCATTTATTTCTATTTTTAAAGGTTTATTAAAATCACCACAAATATATTGAATAGCTAAAGTATATAATCCACCATTTGCTACAGATATAGGCAAAACTACAGCACCATTATTTTTGCCACCAATATAAGTAACCAAGCCTGTTGAGTAATCAACCATAGCACCATTTTCTAAAAATCCTGTTGATAGGTTATAAGTACCTAGTTGCAAAGTAGAAGTTATTGAGACCATTGGAGAAATTGGAGTTTTTAAGTCTAAGCTTTGTGTTGCATTGGATTTAATCATATAAGATCCAAAAGGAACATTAGCAAAACTATATATTCCAGAAGAATTAGTTTTAGTAAAAGCTACAGGAGTTTGAGAATTATTATTTTCTAATTTATAAAGAATAACATCAGCATCAGCAATAGCTATATTTAATTTATCAGTAATTATTCCAGAGATAGATCCATCACTTAAAGTTTCATTAATAAGTAAAATTTTCTTTGTAGAATATATTTTTCCACTTTCTAAAGTAATAATTTCTTCAGAAGGGTGATATGAAAGAGTAGAAATAACTATTTTATAATTACTAGGTAATAATTCACTAAATATAAAATTTCCTTGATTATCTGAATATGTTATTGCTGATAAATCACTAGAATTATTTGTTATTTTATATAAAGAAATTATAGCACCAGAAATTATATTATTATTATTATCAGTTAAAAAGCCACTAATTGCTCCAAATAAAGCATTAGGATCATTTGATAAAGTAAAATTTATAAGTTTACTTTCACCAGTCATTAAAGAAAAAGAAGGAGATTGGTTTAATATTTTTCCAGAAGCAATGGCTAATACAGTGTATATAGAACTAGAAGGTACAATATTTATTACATATTTACCATTAATATCGGTTCGTACATTAGCTAAAGGTTCTAGTCTATTATTCATTAATTTAACTATAGCATTTTGTATAGGATTATTAAAAGTATCTACTATAGTTCCTGAAATTGAAGAGCCAATATTTACTTCATTATTATTAGAATCGAGTTTTATATCCGCTTTTATATCTGAAATTTTATTAGTAATTTCCACTGTTTCAGATTTTCCTAAGGTATACTTATCTCGTCTTATTTGCATAGAAAGTCCTCCTTAATATTAAATTATTGAAATTACTTTCCATATATATTATTTAAATAATTGTAAAAGGTGTCAGTGATATACAGTTTTTTTTAGGCATGTTTTAATTTAAAAGTACAAAGCAATGAAAAATAATAAAAAGAAAAACCGGTATCATTAAAAAATAATTTTTTACCGGTTTTCTATATTAAATATTAAATTTTTATTTATTGTTCAATTCTTTTTGTAATTTATAAAATAAAGTTCTAGAACAACCTATATATTTTGAAGCAGAGGTAACGCTCATATAATTAGGATTGTTTTTATCTCTAGTTAGAGGATATACTTCATTAAATTTTTCCCTAAATTCTTTAACAGCAAATCTGCCTAGATGTTTTCCTTTTTCTTTAGCTCTTTGAATACCTTCCTTTTGTCTTTTTTTAAGTTCTTTTCTTTCCCATTCTGCTTTTAAAAGGTCTACTTCTAGCATGGTATCTAACATAATGTTAAGCATTGCTTCAGCTAATGAATTTGCTTTTTTATTTACTAATTTATCCTTTAAAAATTCATTTAAATAAGCTTGGTCGATAGATTCTATGATTATTCCTTTTTTAGACAATTTAATAAGTTCTTTTCTAACCTCTTCTGCATTTCTTCCTAATCTATCTAAGTTTTTTACAATTATAGTATCTGGTTCTAAAAATGTACTAAAATATACTCATTTAGATAATTCGCCTCGCTATATAAAATTTTCAAATACAGTTGTTTAAATTATCTAAGTTTTCCTTTTATACATTTTTAGAATGTTCAACTAGGTTCATTACTCCTAGTCAGTTCTCTTATGAACTTCTTATACTTTCAT
>NZ_WHJC01000124.1 GCF_009295725.1 Clostridium tarantellae | reverse complement strand
AAAATATAGTTATATATATTTATAATTAGAAAGAGGTGTTTCTTAAAGTGGAAAGAAAAAAAGGAATATCTATGGCAGTAATAAAAAGACTTCCTAAATATCATAGATATTTACAAGAATTACTGAATAACGAAGTTGATAGAATATCATCTAAAGAATTAAGTGAGAAAATAGGTTTTACTGCATCTCAAATACGTCAAGATTTAAATTGTTTTGGAGATTTTGGTCAACAAGGATATGGTTACAATGTAAAAGAGCTATACAACCAAATTAGTTCTATTTTAGGATTGAATAAAGATTATAATAGTGTAATAGTTGGAGCGGGAAATATAGGGCAAGCAATAGCTAATTACACTAAATTCAATAAATTAGGTATAGAGTTAACAGCAATTTTTGATGCTAATCCTAAATTATTAGGAATAAAAATAAGAGATATAGATATAAAAGATATAGATGAATTATCTAATTTTTTAAGAGAAAATCATGTAGATGTAGGAATTATTTGTGTTCCTAGAGTAAATGCTCAAAAAGTATGCGATATATTAGTACAAAATGGAGTAAAAGGAATTTGGAACTTTGCTCCAGTAGATTTAGATGTACCATCTGATGTAACAGTAGAAAATGTACATTTAAGTGAAAGTTTACTTACTCTAGTATATTTATTAAATGAAAGTGAAAAAGATAAATAAATTTACATGAAAAAATATGTAAAATTTCATATTTTTTCTAAAATTTCAAAAATATTATTGAAAAAAGCTTGTATACCAATTATAATCATAATTGAAGTAGAAATACTTCAATTATTTTTTTGAAAATAATTGTTATAAAATTAACAATTATTTTTTGCAAAAAAGTAAAAAAGTGAGAATATACATAGGGTTACGTATATTTTTGTTAAGACAAAAGGGATTGAGAAAATAAGTGGGAGGCAAAAAAGGTATGGAACTAAATCTAACTAATGTTATTTTTGAAAAAGAAGGCAACGTAGGAATATTAACAATTAATAGACCTAAGGCATTAAATGCTTTAAACTCAGAAACTTTAAAAGATTTAGATACTGCTATTACTGCTATAGAAGAAGATAATAATATATATGTAGTAATATTAACTGGTGCTGGAGAAAAGGCTTTTATTGCAGGCGCTGATATAGCAGAGATGAAGGATTTAACAGAAGTAGAAGGAAGAGAGTTTGGTCTTTTAGGAAATAAAGTTTTTAGAAGACTAGAAAATTTAAATAAACCTGTTATAGCTGCAATTAATGGCTTTGCATTAGGTGGTGGATGTGAATTAGCAATGTCTTGTGATATAAGAATTGCTACAGAAAAAGCTAAGTTTGCTCAACCAGAAACAGGTTTAGGAATAACGCCAGGATTTGGTGGAACACAAAGACTTCCAAGAATAGTTGGAGAAGGAAAAGCAAAGGAGCTTATTTATACTGGAGATATGATAAAAGCTGATGAAGCTTTAAAAATTGGTTTAGTAAATAAAGTTGTGCCAGTAGAAAGTTTAATGAATGAAGCTAAGTCTATGGCTAATAAAATATCAAGTAATGCTCCAATAGCGGTTAGATTATGCAAGGATGCTATAAATAGAGGAATGCAAGTTGATATAGATAATGCAATTGTTATAGAAGCAAATGATTTTGGAACATGTTTCTTAACTGAAGATCAAAAAGAAGGTATGACTGCATTTATTGAAAGAAGAGCTAAAGTTTTTAAGAATAAATAATATGAAAATATTGGTATAAAATTAAGGGGGGCAAGGTCAATGAACTTTCAATTAACAAGTGAACAAGAATTAGTGAAGCAAATGGTTAAAGAGTTTGCTATAAATGAAGTAAAACCAATTGCTGCTGAAATAGATGAAACAGAAAGATTTCCAATGGAAAATGTAAAGAAAATGGCTGAACTTGGCATGATGGGTATACCATTTGAGTCTAAATATGGTGGTGCTGGGGGAGATACTTTATCATATATAATAGCGGTTGAAGAATTATCAAAGGTTTGTGGAACAACAGGTGTTATATTATCAGCTCATACTTCACTTTGTGCATCTTTGATTAATCAATTTGGAACACCAGCTCAAAAAGAAAAATATCTAACTCAACTTGCAAAAGGTGAAAAAATAGGTGCATTTGGATTAACTGAACCAGGTGCTGGTACAGATGCAGCTGGACAACAAACAGTTGCAGTATTAGATGGAGATAATTATATATTAAATGGAAGTAAAATATTCATAACTAATGGAGGTGTAGCTGAAACTTTTATAGTTTTTGCTATGACAGATAAAAGTCAAGGGACTAGGGGAATATCTGCATTTATAGTAGAAAAAGACTTCCCAGGATTTTCAATAGGAAAAGTTGAAGAAAAATTAGGAATAAGAGCTTCATCAACTACTGAACTTATATTTGAAAATTGTTTAGTTCCAAAAGAAAATTTAATAGGTAAAGAAGGAAGAGGCTTTGGAGTAGCTATGAAAACTCTTGATGGAGGTAGAATAGGTATTGCAGCTCAAGCATTAGGAATAGCAGAAGGTGCGTTAGAAGAGGCAATTAACTATATGAAAGAAAGAAAACAGTTTGGTAGACCTTTAACAGCATTCCAAGGATTACAATGGATGATTGCGGATATGGATGTTAAAGTGGAAGCTGCAAAACATTTAGTTTATAAGGCTGCATGTTTAAAAGATGCTGGAAAGCCATATTCAGTTGAAGCAGCAAGAGCTAAACTATTTGCTGCAGAAGTTGCTATGGATGTAACAACTAAGGCAGTTCAAATTTTTGGAGGATATGGATATACAAAAGAGTATCCAGTTGAAAGAATGATGAGAGATGCTAAGATAACAGAAATTTATGAAGGAACTTCAGAAGTTCAAAAAATGGTTATCTCAGGAAGTATTTTAAAATAGTTTAGGGAGGGCTTTTGATTATGAATATAGTAGTTTGTTTAAAACAAGTACCAGATACTACAGCAGTTAAAATAGATCCAAAAACAGGAACATTAATAAGAGATGGAGTTCCATCAATAATAAATCCAGAGGATAAACATGCATTAGAAGCAGCTTTACAGTTAAAGGATAAAAAGGGTGCCACTATAACAGTAATAAGTATGGGACCACCTCAAGCAACTAATGCTTTAAGAGAAGCTCTTTGTATGGGCGCAGATAAAGCTATATTAATAACAGATAGAGCTTTTGCAGGTGCTGATACTTTAGCAACATCTAAAGCATTAGCAGGGGCTTTAAAAAAACTTGAATATGACATAGTGTTTGCTGGAAGACAAGCTATAGATGGAGATACTGCTCAAGTTGGACCAGAAATAGCAGAACATTTAGATATACCACAGGTTACTTATGTTCAAGATGTAAAAGTAGAAGATGATGGTTTATTAGTTAATCGAGCTTTAGAAGATGGTTATGAATTAATAAAAGTTCAAACACCGGTACTTTTAACAGCTATACAAGAATTAAATACACCAAGATATATGAATGTTAGACATATCTTCTCAACAGCTAATACAGAAATAATTAAATGGTCAGCTGATGATATAGATGTAGACAAAGCGGAATTAGGCTTAAAAGGTTCACCAACTAAGGTTAAGAAGTCTATGACTAAAGAAGCTAAAGGAGCTGGAGAATTAGTAAATAAACCAGTTAATGAAGCTGTAAGTTATGTATTAGGAAAATTAAAAGAGAAGCACTACATCTAAAGTTTAGGAGGTATTGATAATGAATATAGCAGATTACAAAGGCGTATGGGTTTTCGCTGAACAAAGAGAGGGAATATTACAAAAGGTTTCTTTAGAGTTACTTGGAGAAGGAAGAAAGATTGCAGATAAATTGGGTGTTAAATTAACTGCATTATTATTAGGAAAGAATATAAAAAATTTAGCAAGTGAATTAGGTGAGCATGGAGCAGATGAAGTTTTAGTTGTAGAAAATGAATTATTAGAGCATTATACAACTGATGGATATACTAAAGCTATATGTGAATTAGCAGAAGAAAGAAAGCCAGGAATTTTATTTATAGGAGCAACTTTTATAGGTAGAGATTTAGGACCAAGAGTTGCAGCAAGATTATCAACTGGATTAACAGCAGATTGTACAGTTTTAGATGTAGATACTACAAATGGAGATCTTTTAGCTACAAGACCAGCATTTGGTGGAAATCTAATGGCTACAATTGCATGTCCAGATCATAGACCTCAAATGGCTACTGTAAGACCGGGAGTTTTTGAGAAAATAAACGAAAATAGAAACTATGGTGTAGAAGAAGTTAATGTTTCTTTAGAAAGCAATGATATTAGAACAAAAATTGTTGAAATAATAAAAGAAAATAAAGATATAGCTGATATATCAGAGGCTAGAATATTAGTATCTGGTGGTAGAGGTGTTGGAAATAAAGAGAATTTTGAATTGTTAAAAGAGTTAGCAGCTGTTTTAGGTGGAACAGTTGCAGCTTCAAGAGGAGCAGTTGATAAAGGTTGGATAGAAAGAGACTATCAAGTTGGACAAACTGGTAAAACAGTAAGACCAACAATATATATTGCTTGTGGTATTTCAGGAGCTATTCAACACGTAGCTGGTATGCAAGATTCAGATCTGATTATAGCTATAAATAAAGATGCATCAGCTCCAATAATGAAAGTTGCTGATTACGCTATAGTTGGAGAAGTGACTAAAGTTATTCCAGAAATGATTTCACAGTTTAAAGCTTTAAGAGAAGAAGCTTAATTGGTATAGGGGGTAATTGAGATGAAAAAGATTTTTGTAATTGGTGCAGGTACAATGGGAGCTGGAATTGTTCAAGCTTTCGCACAAAAAGGTTATGAAGTAATTGTTAGAGATATAAAAGATGAGTTTGTTTCTAAAGGGATTGCGGGAATAAACAAAGGTCTCTCAAAATTAGTTGCAAAGGGTAAAATCACTGAAGAAGTAAAAGAAGATATTCTATCAAAAATTTCAGGAACAACTGATTTAACATTAGCAGAAGATTGTGATTTAGTTATAGAAGCTGCAGTAGAAAATATGGAAATAAAGAAACAAATATTTGCTGATCTAGATAAGATTTGTAAACCAGAAACTATATTAGCTACTAATACATCATCATTATCAATAACAGAAGTGGCTTCAGCTACTAATAGACCAGATAAAGTTATAGGAATGCATTTCTTTAACCCTGCAACAATAATGAAGCTTGTTGAAGTAATAAGAGGAATGGCTACTTCTCAAGAAACTTTTGATAAAGTTAAAGAAATTTCATTTGCTATTGGAAAAGAGCCAGTAGAAGTTGCAGAAGCACCAGGATTTGTTGTTAATAGAATTCTTATTCCTATGATAAATGAAGCAGTGGGAATATTAGCAGAAGGAATAGCTTCAGCAGAGGATATAGATACTTCAATGAAGCTAGGTGCTGCACATCCAATGGGACCTTTAGCTTTAGGAGATTTAATAGGTTTAGATGTATGTTTAGCTATAATGGATGTTTTATATAAAGAAACAGGTGATACTAAATATAGAGCTCATAGTCTTTTAAGAAAGTATGTAAGAGCTGGTTGGTTAGGAAGAAAAACAGGAAGAGGATTTCACAATTATAATGCTTAATAATTAACTTTATATAAATTAAAATTATTAAGACCATAATAGAAAGTCATGATTTTTTAGGTAATATACTTAAAGCATGACTTTCTTTTTTATAAGATACATATATTATGATTGCTTTATATATATTAAATGTATTATTATATAATAGTTATTATTTACTTAAGGAGGTTCTATGTTAAAAAAATTTATAAAATATTATAAACCATATAAAAAGCTATTTATTTTTGATATATTAGCTGCATTGTTTGTAGCAGCTTGTGATCTTATATATCCTATGATTACAAGAAGTATGATAAATACTGTCATACCCAATAAGAAAATAAGAGTTCTAGTTATTTTTGCTATAACTTTAACAGTAATATTTTTAATAAAAGCACTTTTAAATTATTTTATGCAATATTGGGGACATGTAGTTGGAGTAAGAATGCAGGCAGATATGAGAAGGGATATATTTACGCACCTACAAGATTTGCCTAATGAGTATTTTGATAATAATAAGACTGGTGTTATTATGTCTAGAATTATAAATGATTTAATGGAAATATCAGAATTAGCACACCACGGTCCAGAGGATATAATAGTTTCAACGGTAATGCTATTTGGATCATTTATTATATTATGTACAATTAATGTACCATTAACAATAATAATATATTCTGTACTACCATTTTTATTATGGTTTACTATTTCAAAAAGACGTAAAATGAAAAAAGCTTTTATGGCTACTAGAGAAAAAACAGGTGAAGTAAATGCAACTTTAGAAAACAGTATAGCTGGAATAAAGGTGACTAAATCTTTTGGAAATAAGCAGTATGAGTTAAATAAATTTGAAAAAAGTAATAATATATTTAAAAATGCAAGAGAAAAAGCATATAAAGCCATGGCTGAATATTTTTCAGGTATGTTTTTTTTTATGGATACTTTAGAGTTATTAGTTTTAATTTTAGCAGGAACATTTACTTTTAATGGTTCAATAGATTTAGGAGATTTTGCAGCATATATACTTTATGTAAAAATGTTTTTACAACCAGTAAGAAAATTAATAAATTTTACTGAGATGTATCAAACTGGTATGACAGGATTTGAAAGATTTAATGAAATAATAGAAGAGGTTGTAGAAAAAGAAAAAGAAAATGCAATTAATCTTAGAAATGTAAAAGGGAAAATAGAAATTAATAATGTTACTTTTAGATATGAAAATAAAAAAAGTATATTAAAAGATTTTAGTTTAGAAATAGAAGCTGGAAAAATGTTAGCTTTAGTAGGACCATCTGGTGGAGGAAAAACTACTTTATGCAATTTAATTCCTAGAATTTATGATTATGAAAGTGGAGATATTTTAATAGATGGAGTAAATATTAAAGATGTAAAATTGAAATCTTTAAGAGATAATATAGGTATGGTACAACAAGATGTGTTTTTATTTACAGGAACCATAAAAGAGAATATTTCTTATGGAAAGCCTAATGCTTCAGATGAAGATATAATAGAGGCAGCTAAGAGAGCAAGTCTTCATGATTTTATTATGACATTGCCAGAAGGGTATAACACCTATGTTGGTGAAAGAGGAGTTAAATTATCAGGTGGACAAAAGCAAAGAATTTCTATTGCTAGGGTATTTTTAAAAAATCCTCCTATATTAATATTAGATGAAGCAACTTCAGCTCTTGATAATGTTACAGAATATGAAATACAAAAATCTTTAGAAAAATTAAGTGAGAACAGAACAACTTTAGTAGTTGCCCATAGACTTTCTACTGTGAAAAATGCTGATGAAATATTAGTACTAACTAATAATGGTATTGAGGAAAGAGGAAGTCATGAAGAGCTTGTTAAGTTAGGTGGAGTATATAGTAATTTACATGGATTTTAATTGTGTAAAGCTAAGTACAACTAATGAGTGACATCTATTTATATAAGTTAAGGTATTCTTTCAAATTTTAGAAAAATTATTACAGATATAGGATAGATGGTGATGTTATTAAATATAAACTATTATCCTATATTTTTTTATTATAGTTTTATGAGTATTTAAGTAATAATTTCATAAGTTTAAAAAGTATTTACTAATAATTATTATTAGTTTAAAATTCAAAATAAGATAATAAATGGAGGTATTTAAATGTTAAAAGATAAAGCAGTATATTATTGGGATAAAAAATATGATTTAAATTGTGCAGAGTGTATAATGTATGCAGCTAATGATGAATATAATTTAAACTTATCTAAGGAAACATTAAAGGTTATGTCTGCCTTTGGTGGTGGAATGGCAATAGAAAGTGTATGTGGAGCAGCTACAGGTGCTTTAGGAGTAATTGGGATAATGTATACAAATGAAAGAGGACATGAAAGCCCAATAGTAAAAGAGCTTACTAAAGAGTTTATGGATAGATTTTATGAAGAATTAGGAACGCATAAATGTGATGAACTTAAAGCAAAATATAGAAAAGATGATGCTGATAGGTGTATAGTTATGATAGAAGCAGCAGCAAAAGTTCTAGAGCAAATAGTTATAAAAGAAGGAAAATAGGTGATAATTATGGATTTTGAGAATATAGAGTACTACAATAATAAAGTTATATTAAAAAACACTAAAAATTTTAATATAAAGCAAACATTTGAATGTGGTCAATGCTTTAGGTGGGAAAAAGTCAATGATAATGATTTCATAGGTGTTGCTTATGGAAAAGTAATAGAAGTTGAACAAAAAAATGATATAATAATTATATATAATACAAATGAGGAAGATTTCAATAATATATGGTTAAAATACTTTGATCTTAAAAGAGATTATTCAAAAATAAAGGAAGAGTTATCAAAGGATCAATTACTTGAAAGTTCAGTAGAATATGGTTATGGTATAAGATTATTAAATCAAGAGCCGTTTGAATTAGTTATTTCATTTATAATTTCAGCTAGAAATAGTATACCTGTTATTTCAAAAACTATAAAAAATATAAGTGAAAAGTGGGGGAATTCAATTGAATATAAAGGAAAAATATATTATGCTTTTCCAACAATAGAGCAGTTATCTCATGCTAATTTAGAAGAGATTCAATCAACAGGAGCATCTTTTAGAAGTAAATACATATATGATACTGTAAAAAACATATATAATTGTGAGCTTGCTAAAAAAGGTGAGTTACAAAGCAATAAACTAGAAGAAATAGAAATGATACTAAATAAATATGATTTAGACAAAATAGCTAAAATGAATGATGATGATTGTCATAAAGCATTACAAGAATTTATGGGAATAGGAGCAAAGGTTGCAGATTGCATAATGTTATTTTCTATGAATAAATATTCAGCATTTCCAGTTGATGTATGGGTTAAAAGAGCTATGATGCATTTTTATGGTGCAGAAGATAGTTCATTAAATAAAATAAGAATATTTGCTAGAAATAGATTTGGTGAAATTTCAGGGTTTGCTCAACAGTATCTATTTTATTATGCAAGAGAAAACAATATAAAAGTTTAAAAATTAAAAGGATAACATTTTATAAAATGTTATCCTTTTAATTTTTATAGTAATAATATTCCATGCTATAACATAATAATATTTTAGATTAAGATTTGAATTTATAGATTATTTTAGCAGTTATACTAAAAAGTAATAAACATAAAATTATAGCTATGGCACAAAGCATGAAAAATTCCTCGGGTAAAGCTAATATTATAGGGTCGTATCTATAATCAAAAATCCAATAATCATTATTGAAAAATATTTCATGAAATTTATTGAATAATAAATTAAAATTAACATAAAATGCTATAATGACTATAGTTACTATTAATAATGTTAAATAAAAAAAATAATTTAAACTTTTAAAAGAAAAAATAACAATATTTTTTTTATTTAAAATATATATAATAATGCCAATGATAAAACAAATAATAAGTAAAATTTGAAGCAAGAAAAATATATTTTTTACTTCATTAAAATGAATATGTCCTGTAGAACTCATAGTAAAATATTTTAATTTTAAATTATTTATCCAAGGAATTTGAAGAAATTTAATTATAGTTTTATAGTCTTCTAATAAAAATGAAGATGGAAGCCCGGTTATTTTAGTTAAATTAAATAATTTTATGCTTAAAGAATATATAGG
>NZ_WHJC01000123.1 GCF_009295725.1 Clostridium tarantellae | reverse complement strand
TTTAAACTTTGTAGTAGTTGTCCTTACAAAGAAGAGTTTATGAATATATTAAATAATATAGGTGCCTTAAAGGCTCTGCCATGATATGAAAAATATATAATTTAATATCGAAAAATAAGGAATTTCCACAAGTCCGTAGGGATACTTTACCCTTTTTAGATATATAAAATAAAATTTATAAATTTTCTATGCTAAAATGAAAATTCTTTAAAAAAATAAACACCAAACCATATATTTAGATATTTTTATCTTCTAAAAAATAGTTTGGTGAATAATTCGGGTTAAATTACAGTTATATCCTAATTTAATAAATTCTAGAACAAGTTCTGCTTTGCAGACCGCCTTCGGCACTTTAATTAAAGTTATCCACAGATTTTTTAAATTATAACTTCCTAAAGAATAAAAAAAGAGTGCAATAAGCACTCTTTGTAAAATCCTACGTAATTTAATATGATGAATTTGAAATTTTTCCTTCACATATAGCAATTGAAGCAGATGCTCCTATTCTTGTTGCTCCATTTTTTATTACAGCCTCGGCATCTTCAATAGATCTAACTCCACCTGATGCTTTCACTCCCATTTCTGGACCAACAGTTTCTCTCATTAATTTTATATCTTCTGGAGTAGCTCCACCAGTTGAAAAACCAGTTGATGTTTTTACAAAATCAGCTCCAGCTTTTTTAGCTAATTTGCAAGCCATAATCTTTTCATCATCTGTTAAAAGACAAGTTTCTATTATTACTTTTGTTAAAGACTTTCCTTTAGCTGCATCCACTACTGCTTTTATATCTTTTTCTACATAGTCATAATCTTTATCTTTAAGCTTTCCTATATTTATAACCATATCAACTTCAGTAGCACCTTTTTCAATAGCATCTTTTGCTTCAAATGCTTTAACTTCTGTAGTATTTGCACCTAAAGGAAAACCTATTACTGTACATACTTTTACATCACTATCTTTTAATAAATCTGAACATAACTTAATATTTGAAGGATTAATACATACTGATGCAAAATTATACTCTAACGCTTCTTTACATAATTCTCTTATTGCCTTCTCTGAAGCATCAGCTTTTAATATTGTATGGTCTATCATTTTTGCTAATTGTTTCTTATCCACTTTAAATTCCTCCTAAGTTTTAATTCTTATTTAATTATAAAGTAAATATTTTCATTAGTCTACAACAAAGTAAACATTTACTAAAATTCATTATAAAATTTACTATTTTTTATTATTTATATTAAATAGTAGAACTTGTAAAAATCGCTATATTTCTATAATATTTAAGGTATTTCATTACCTTAAATATTATGCTATAATACTATTTATTAGTTTAACTTAAGAATTAGGATTATAATTATTTCATTAATAAACATTGTTTTTAAAAAGGAGTTTTAGAGATGGGATTTAAAGAAAAATTATCTAAGTATTATACAGATTCTTATTTAGAAAAATATGGCGATAGAATGGCTCAGTTTCAAGGAAATGTTTTATCTGTTAAAGTAGAAGAAAAAACTATTCTTTGGATATTTCATAAATTAGTTGCTACTTTAATAGTTAAACCTGAAAGAAGCAAATCAGTTATAAAGTGTATTTACAAAAAAAATTCTTGGTTTAAAAAACCTCAATTTATAGTTGTTCATAAAGGACATAATGTTATGGTTCAAGGACTTAAATCTAATAAAGAAAACGAAAAAGATTTTATAGAATTAAGTAACATAATTAATTTAACTAATAAACAAGACTTAATACCAGTAGATCATTCACAATTTAAAAAAGCAAAACAACAATATAGACATAAATAATAAGAAGGCATTTTTTACAAATGCCTTCTTATTATTTTTTATTTTTTTACTTTTATAAATAAATATAAACTATTTATAAAGAAAATAATTGATGAGAAAAACATTACTATAAGCCAATGATTTAACCCCAAAATTGTAGTGTGAAATATACCTCTTAAAAATGGAACATATACAATAGATAGCATCATAAAGATTGATACTCCTACCGCTCCTACTAAATAAGGATTGCTAAATAATTTTATTTCAAATATGGAATGTCTTTCAGATCTGCATTCAAAAACATGTAATAACTGTGACATAACTAAAGTGCATAAAGCTAATGTTCTACAAGTTTGTATATCCATTTTATAATATAATCCAGCCATAAAAGATAATAGAGTACATATTCCTATTAAAGAACCTCTAACTAATATTTTTTCAGTTAAACCTCTTGCAAAAATACTTTCTTTTTTATCTCTTGGTTGCTGTCTCATTATATCACTATCTCCAGGATCTACACCTAAAGCAATAGCTGGCAATCCATCTGTAGCCAAATTTACAAATAATATTTGTATTGGCAATAAAGGACTAGGCAAATAAAAAATAGTAGCCAAAAACATTGTTAATACTTCACCTAAATTACAAGATAAAAGATATCTTATAAATTTTCTAATATTATCATATATAGTTCTTCCCTCTTCTACTGCTGATACTATAGTTCCAAAATTATCATCCATTAATATCATTGCAGATGATTCTTTAGTTACATCTGTACCTGATATTCCCATAGAAATACCTATATCAGCTTCTTTAATAGCTGGTGCATCATTTACGCCATCTCCAGTCATTGCTACTATATTTCCATTTTGCTTGAATGCTTTTACAATTCTCAATTTATGATTAGGAGTAACTCTAGCAAATATTCTTATATTTTTAACTTTATTTTTTAAATCTTTATCAGATAATTTTTCAATATCTTCTCCTGTTAAAACTTGATCTTGAGAATTAACTATATTTAAATCTTTTCCTATAGCATAAGCTGTGTTTTTATGATCTCCTGTTATCATTACAGGTCTTATACCTGCTAATCTACATTTTAATACTGCATCCTTCACTTCTGCTCTTGGAGGATCTATAATTCCTGCTATTCCTAAAAAAACTAAATTACTTTCTAAATTTGAATCTCTTGTTAATGAATTTTCTTTGTATGCTCCTGCTATACATCTAAGTGCTCTATTACTCATATTTTCTACTGTATCTAGAATTTGTTTTCTCTTTTGAGCTGTTAATATTTTTACAATACCATCCTCATAAATTTGATTGCACTTATTTATTAATTTTTCTGGTGCTCCTTTAACATAACAAATTTCTTTCCCAGTTTCCTTAACAATAACAGACATCATTTTTCTATCTGAATCAAAAGGTATATCAAATATTCTATTGCTATTTGATATAACAGATCTTAACAAAGGTACTTCTTTAAAATAAAGTTTTATAAGAGCTGTTTCTGTAGGATCTCCATGCAAAGCCTCTTCCATATTAGACTTAGAAAAATCATAATTACAATCATTACAACAAATAAAAGCTTTCATTAACATGGAATTTTTAAAAATACTTTCATCATCTACACTGTAATTTTTTCCATTAACATAAACTTCTTTTACAGTCATCTTATTCTGAGTTAATGTTCCAGTTTTATCACTACATATAACTGATGTACATCCTAAAGTTTCTACAGCTGGTAATTTTCTTACTAAAGCATTTCTTTTTAGCATTCTAGATACACCTAATGCTAACGCTACTGTTACTATAGCTGCTAATCCTTCTGGAATTGCCGCAACAGCTAAACTAACTCCTAATAAAAACATTTCTGTTAATTCATTACCTCTTAATACTCCTAATGCAGTAACTAAAACGCATATAATTAAACATAATATAACTAATATTTTTCCTAAGCTTGCTAACCTTTCCTTTAAAGGAGATTTCTCTTCTTCTATATTTTGAAGCATATCAGCTATTTTTCCCATCTCAGTGTTCATCCCAACATCAGTTACTCTAAACATACCTTTTCCTTTTGTAATACTAGTCCCCATAAAAACTCGTGAGCTTTTTCCTGTAATACCTTTGTTAACACCCACAGATTCACCAGTTAACAATGATTCATCAACCATTAAATTTGTACATTCTATAATTTCTCCATCAGCTGGTATTCTATCTCCAGCTTCTAATATAACTATATCTCCTACAGTTAAAAGTCCTGCATTTACAACTTTTATATTATTATCTCTAAGAACTTTACAAGTAGGTGCAGCTAAAGACTTTAAAGCATCTAAAGATTTTTCTGTTTTAAACTCTTGAATAAATCCTAAAATTCCATTTAAAATTACAATTATAAATATTGTAATTGCATCTGTAATATCTCCCATAAGTCCTGATATAATAGTAGCTCCTATTAATACCCAAACCATAAAATCATTGAATTGAGCAAATAATATCTTTATAGGAGATATTTTTTTATTCTCACTTATTTCATTAGGACCAAAGTTTTTTAACCTTTTCTCAGCTTCTTGAGAAGTTAATCCTCTTACTAACTCCTTTTCCTGTATCACTATAGTTCCTCCTTTTATCCAAGCAATCTATTGTAATATATGTACTAGGATAGTAAGTTTAGAACTAAAAATATTTTATGTAAATTAAAAAAAGATCAGAAAAAAACTAAAGTTTCTTTACTACTTTAACTTTTTTCTAATCTTCTATTTTTTAATCATCTATCATAAAGGGAATTGCTAAAACAACAATATTTCTTCTTTTTAAAAGTAATTTTCTTATAAATTTAGCAGTTTGGTTATCCAAAAAGTTTTGCCATAGTGTTCTAGATTTAATATGAGGTATTGCAACTGCTATCATTTCCTTTTCATTAACTTTAAAAACCTCAGAATCTATAGTATCAACTAATGTTTCAACAATTTGTCTATATTCACAAGGTTTAATAATTAAAGGAATGGATATATTAAGTTCTTTCCATTTATTTTGTAACGCTTTTGTTTCTTCTTCATCAACAGACATATGAATAGCCATTACATCATTTGACATATAAGTAGTATAATCTATAGTTCTTATAATAGCAGCATTTAGATTGTCCACTGGTATTATAATTTTTTTTACTAAATCTTCTTTCAATCTTTTTAAATTATTATTATCTAAACTTAATTGATTTTCAACTTTGTTATAATGTGCTTTAGTTCTTTTCATTAATAATATAATAGTTGGTATTAAAATAAAGACTATCCAAGCTCCACCTTTGAACTTATTTATCGATATAACTATAGTTGTAATAAAGGTAGTAATTGCTCCAAAACCATTTATAAAAGCTTTATGTTTCCATATTCCTTTTTTTTCACGGCACCATTTAAAAACCATACCAGTTTGTGATAATGTAAATGAAATAAAAACTCCTACAGCATAAAGAGGAATTAATGCATGATTATCTCCATTAAATACTACTATAAGTATGGTAGCAGAAATAGCTAATAATATAATGCCGTTTGAAAAACTTAATCTATCACCTCTTTTAGAAAATTGTCTTGGTGCATAACCATCTCTAGATATAAATGATAACAATAATGGAAAATCTGAAAAAGCAGTATTAGCTGCTATGGTTAATATAAATGTAGTTGAAAATTGCATAACAAAAAACATTATACTATTATTACCAAATATTACTTCAGCTATTTGAGATAAAGCTGTTTTATCTAATGTAGGTACTGGATGATATAAAGTTGCTAACCACGATACACCACCAAATAAAATAATAACTATTAAAAATAATAAATATAAAACACCTTTAGCATGTTTAGTAGATGGTTCTTTAAAATTTGCTACTCCATCACTAATAGCTTCAATTCCTGTTAAAGCTGTACAGCCTGAAGAAAATGCTTTTAAAAATAAAAATACGCTTAAAGTTTCTATTTGTCTTGGCATATTAGCATTTATAGTGGGTGTTATCTTCAATACATACCATTTTATTAAACCATAAAAAATCATTATTATGCTAACTATTATAAATAAATATGTAGGAAGTCCAAATATTTTAGATGAATCTCTAATTCCTCTAAGATTTCCTAAAGTCATTATTAAAATTATCAATAAAGCTATATGTACATTAAACCTTAAAAGACTTGGAAAAGCTGATGTTATAGCTGCAACTCCTGCTGTTGTACTTACTGCAACAGTTAAAATATAATCTATGGTTAGTGCTGAACCTGCTAGTAGACTTGGTAATTCTCCTAAATTTTCTTTTGATACTATATATGACCCCCCACCTTTAGGATAATTTTCTATAGTTTGTTTATAAGAAAATACTAATATAGATAACAATAGTAATATTAATAATGTTACATACATTAAATACTTAAAAGATAAAACTCCTAATACAGGAATAAAAACCCACAGAATTTGACCACAAGCATATGCTACAGAAGATATAGCATCCGAAGATAAAATAGGTAATCCTGTTAAAACAGTATATTTTTCTTTATGAATATCTGATGATTTAAGAGGCTTTCCTATTATAAAACTTTTAAGTTTTCTTAATGTCTCCATAATTCTCCTCCTATTTTTTATTTTTCTTTTATTTTAAAATAAGAAAAAATACAAGTCAAAGCATCTATTATTTCAAAACATTAGATATTTTATGTTTTATTGATAATAAATAGGTGAAAATATTTTATATTTAAATAAGTAATAATATATATAAAAATCCTTTGAAATATGTACATACTTTACATTTTGTTGTGTAACAATTAAAATATATTGGTAAATAAATTATTTCAAGGAGGACTTATAATGAAAGATGTTATATACATAACAGGACATAAAAATCCTGATTCTGACTCAATATGTGCAGCTATTGCTTATGCTGAGTTTAAAAACAAAACTCAAAATACACCTGCAATACCTGTAAGACTTGGTAATATAAATCAAGAAACTCAATACATATTAGATTATTTTACTGTGAATGCTCCTCAATTTTTAGAAACTGTAAAGTTAAAAGTTGAAGATTTAGAAATGGATAAAATAACTCCAATTGCTCCTGAAGCTTCTTTAAAAATGGCTTGGAACATAATGAGAGATAACAATATTAAATCTATTCCTGTTGCTGATGGTAATAATCATTTGGTTGGAATTCTTTCAACTTCAAATATTACTGCAACTTACATGGATATTTGGGATAATTGTATCTTAGCAAAAAGTAATACTTCATTAGATAATATAGTTGAAACTTTATGTGCTGAAACTCAAAACATAAATGAAAATATAAAAACATTTCCTGGAAAAATAGTTGTAGCTGCTATGCAACCAGAATCAATGAATGATTTTATAACTTCTGGTGATATAGCTATTATAGGAGATAGAGCTGATGTACAAGAAGCTTTAATTAATTTAAATGTATCTTTATTAATAGTAACTGGTGGTCATAAAGCTTGTGATAAAATAGTTAAATTAGCAAAAGAAAAAGGGGTTTCACTAATAGTTACACCTCATGATTCATTTACTGCTTCAAGACTTATAATCCAGAGTTTACCAGTGCAATATATAATGGCTAAAGAAAATCTTGTAACTTTCTCTACAGATGACTTAGTTGAAGATGTAAAAATAACTATGGGAGAAACTAGATATAGCAACTACCCTGTTTTAGATGAAAATAATAAAGTTGTTGGAACTATTGCTAGATTCCATTTAATATCTAATCATAAGAAAAAAGTTATACAAGTAGACCATAATGAAAGAGGTCAATCAGTTCATGGATTAGAAGATGCTGAGGTATTAGAAATAATAGATCACCATAGAGTTGCTGATATTCAAACTGGTAATCCTATATACTTTAGAAATGAACCTGTTGGAAGTACTTCTACTATAGTAGCTAAAAGATTTTTTGAAAATGGTATTAGACCATCTAAAGAGTCAGCTGGACTTTTATGTGGTGCTATAATATCTGATACTTTACTATTTAAATCACCAACATGTACAGAACAAGATATTAAAATTTGCAAAAAATTAGCTGAAATAGCTGATATTGAAGTTGAAGCTTTTGCTAAAGAAATGTTTAAAGCTGGTACTTCATTAAAGGGTAAAACTGTAGAAGAAATATTTAATCAAGACTTTAAACCATTCACAATAGAAGGAATTAAAGTTGGAGTAGCTCAAGTTAATACAATGGATATTGAAGGATTTATGCCATTAAAATCAGAAATGCTTGAATATATGGATAAAAAAGCTGATAATATGGGTCTTGAAGTTATAATGTTACTATTAACTGATATAATTAATGAAGGTTCTCAATTATTAGTTTGTGGTAAATCACCAGAAATAGCTGAAGAAACTTTTAAAGTTAAACTTGAAGAGGCAACAACATTCTTACCTGGAGTTTTATCAAGAAAAAAACAAGTTGTTCCTCCTCTTACGTCTACAATAACTACAAGAATATCTAAATAAATAAAAGAAGTACCTAAAATTAAATAGAGTAAGATAGATATAGGATAGTTATTATAATAACTATCCTATATCTTTTTTATTGCCAATTTAATTTTTTATATTTATTGTTTTCTTTCTTAAAATTTATAAGATATGGATTTCCAACTAAATCCAACAACGGTGAATCTGATAATGAATCTGAAAACATATAAGAATTCTTAAAATCTACAATTATATTATTTTCTCTTAAATATTTCATTAACCTAATGACCTTTTCTTCACCTTTACAATTTTCTCCTAACATTTTTCTTTGAAAAATTCCTTCTTCATTAAAAGAAAATTTTGTTCCTATAATTTTATCAACTTCTTTTATAGCATAAAACTCTTTTATGTAAAATTCTGGTGATGCAGATATTAAATACACTTTATATCCTTCTGATTTTAATTTTTTTATCATATCTAAAGCATCTTTATATAAAATATTAATTAATCTATCATTATAATATTTTTTAACTATTTTCTTCAAATCATTCTCTTTTATTCCATCTATAAATTTCAAAAAAGTTTCTTTTACCTTTTTTTCATTATATATTCCTATGCCATACATAAAGCCAGAAAATAAAGCTCTTGGAAGAAATTTTAAGTTTTTCTTGTCTTCTTTAATGAGAAATTTATATAGTTCCATTAAAGTTTCTTTTTTAGTAATTGTAAAATCTATATCAAATATCGCTAATTTTTCCATATAATCACTCCAAATTAAGTTATGTTTTAAAGACATATATATTTTTTATTATTACTTTTATATATATTACCATAATTTTCAGGGAAAATCATAGTATATTTCATTATGATTTTTCTTTTTTAAAATTTTTACATGGAACATAATCTGCTACTCAAACCATTTTAATATGTGAATAAGGAGTGCTAAAAACTTAGCACTCCTTATTCACATATAAGTATTATATTAGAATTATTGATTTGATAATTCTTCCTCATAGTACTTAGTTACTTCTTCAAACTCTTCTTCTGAAGGAACTGTTAATTCTCCTTCTTCTCCTTGAGATTTAAATAAATAAACTGATCCATCAGCTGGATTTTGTACTAATACATATTCATCCTCTTTGTACTCAAATGCATCTATAACGTCACATGAGATGACATTTCCTTCTTCATCTTCTAAGTCTACTACAAAGTGCTCATGATCATGATGATCTCCACATCCACAACCTTCATGGCTATGTTCATGATGTCCACCACAACATCCTTCATGTTTCTCTTCTACTTCGCTTCCGCAACCACAGTTGCTTCCACAACATTTATTTAATTCTTTATCTGACATAATCTTTCCTCCCTTGTGGAAATTTTGTTATGTTTTAATTTTAACCTTAAAAGCATAATATTAAAAGGTTTTTTTAAAAAATTTTAATTATTTTTTATTTTTAAATTTAACATTGCCTAAAACAAATTATATTATTCAAAAACTTATAAACTTTCACTAATAAGTAAATCCATAAGCTTTATTTTTATAATCTTCAAATTCTATAAATAAAATTTCTACACTCTATTTATA
>NZ_WHJC01000122.1 GCF_009295725.1 Clostridium tarantellae | reverse complement strand
TGAATTTTTTTTTGTAGAAAAGCATTATTTTAAGCCATATCTATTATGATTTTTATTTTTTCATGAATAATTAGGGATAAAGATATTAATCCTTTTATGAAAGAAAACATATATGTATTTATTTTTACTTCATCCCCTTTATTTTATTTGTTAGCGAATTTATATACCTTTATATCAATAAAAGAAAATAAAACTTATGAAATGGAAATGGTGTGTAAATATAATATTTATGAACTTTCTTCCTTTAGAATGTTAGTTTTTAGTATTTTAGCTATAATAATAAATAGCATAGTATTATTATTTATGCATAAAAATATAAATTTACTAAAGGGGTTAATGATATCTATAACTTCAGTGTTTATGTTTTCATCTTTATTTTTATACGTTATATTAAAGATAAAATATTCTATAGGAAAATGGATAGTGCCTATTAGTTGGATAATTTTTAATGTATTATTTAGTAATTTTAATTTATCTAAATATGCAATGATTTTATCCAATATACCTTTATATGTATATGGAGTAGTGTGTATAATGTTGGCATATGTTTATATGAAAAATATAGAAAAATTTATTTTCCATAAAGGTATTACTTTTCAAATTTAATTAGAAAATTTAGAGAATTTTCCTTTCAAAAAATAATATTCTTGAAATTTGAAGTTGATAGTCTAAAAAATAATTTATTTTGTGGTTAGACAAAGTTAAAGCAATTTCTAACTTCTATAAGGGAAGTATATTTGACACAATAAAAGTGATATGTTTTTTTTAACATATCACTTTTATTTATGGATTAAAAAATCAAATAAATTTTAATTTATAGAATAATTAAATTATAAAATTAACTACAATACATAGTATTCCCGCAATAACAAAGGAGAGCATGCTTATGCTAGTACTAAAGAAGTTCTTTAGAGTTCCTTTAGTTTTTTCTTTTTCAAGCTTAGTTATTTCAAGATTAGCATTTGAAATATATTGAGAATTGGTTTCACCCATAGATTGAAGCGATAAGCTCATAGTATTTCCTCCTAGAGAACTTAATACACCAATTATGATAAATAAAATACCTTCAATAAATAAAATATCATTTAATGCATAATTAGTTAATTTTAAAATTATTAATGCAATTATAAATAATAAAATAAACCATAGTATTCCAAAAAGAATACATTTAATTAATGTTTTTGTTTTAATATTATTCATCAATTTCACTCCTTAAACTTTTAAATAATTATATTGTTAAAGCCTTTTAAATATAACTTAACAAAATATTTAAATTAATATTTAAAAAAAAGTAAAACTTTTTAAAACTTCTCTACGAATACATAAGTGAAAGAATAAAACTTAATTAATAAACTAGGAGGAAAAAAGAATGTTATCAGTAATAGATATAAGCAAAAGCTATGGTGACTTTTGTGCATTAAAAAATATAAGTATGGAGTTTGAAAATGGTGTGTATGGATTACTTGCACCTAATGGTGCTGGTAAAACAACCCTTATTAAAATGTTAGTTACATTAATATTTCCAACAGAAGGAAGAATTCTTTATAATGGGGAAGATATTTTAGATATGGATGAAAGATATCGTGATATTTTAGGATATCTTCCTCAACATTTTGGATATTATAAAAATTATACTGCTTATAAATTTTTAATGTATATAGCTGCATTAAAGGGCATAGAAAAAAATAAAGCTAAGGAAAGAGTTAATGAATTGTTAAAAATGGTTTCTCTTCAAGAGGTGAAAAATAAAAAGCTAAAGAAATTTTCAGGTGGAATGATTCAAAGAGTGGGTATAGCTCAAGCACTTTTAAATGATCCTAAGATATTAATACTAGATGAACCAACAGCAGGACTTGATCCAAAGGAAAGAGCTAGATTTAGAAATCTTCTTAGTGAATTATCTAGAGATAGAATAATTATAATTTCAACACATATAGTTTCTGACATTGAATCTATAGCTAATGAAATAGTTATGATAAAAAATAAAAAGCTTTTATATAAAGATAATATAGAAAACATATGTAATAAGTTAAATGGAAAAGTATTTGAAACAATAGTTGCAATTAATGATATGAGTAACTTTAGAAAGGAGTATTTATCCTTATCTGAAAAGCAGGAAAGTGGAAAAATAAGAGTTAGATTTATAAGTGAAAATATACATAAAGAAGAGTGGATAGGAGTTATACCAAGTCTTGAAGATGTATTTTTATATGAATATAAAGAAGATATACTTTAGGTGATATTATGAATATTAAAATGTATGAATTTAAAAAAATATTTTCATCACCAGTAATTGTAATTTTAACTTTACTATTTTTAAGTTTTAATTTGTTAAATATTTTTAACTCACGTTATATATCTAATGACTTTGACGTATTAAATAAAATAGTAAATAAAGTAGGTTTTAAAATAGACAATAATATGAAAGAAAATTTAAAAGCTTATTATGAGGAAGAATTTAATAAATTAAATGAAAAATATTTTAGTAAATATAATAAAACCTATGAAAATATTACTGAAGCTTTTAATGATAATGAATTGTATTCTAAAAAAGAATTAAAAGATATGGAGGAAGTAGCTATTATACAGAGCTATTATTATGAAATACTAGCTTTAGAAGAAAAATATGACCACTTAACCATTGATGAATTAGCTAAGTATTCTATAGAGGCAAATAATTTAAAGGGAAAATCAAAAGAAGTAGTGGAAAGAGTCTATGAAAACTTTGAGGAAAGATTTCATAAACTTAAGGAAAATGGGGAACAGCATAATCTTTTTATTTCTCCTAAATATAAAATGCATAACTTTTTATTTATAGATATACTAAGAAGTTGTGCTTTAGAAATAGCTATTTTAATAGTTTTAATTGTAGCTCATTTAATTAACTTTGAGTTTGAAAATAAAACATATCATATAACTTATTCAAGTAAAAGGGGAAGAAAATTATTAATAGATAAGCTTTGTAGTTCCTTAGTAGCTAGTTTAATTGTGATAACTTTAATACTTGGTGTTACTTTAGCTATGTATTTTATAACTTTTGATTATAGTTCACTTTTAAATGTGCCTATAAGTACTTATTTTAATTGGGAATATCAGCTTCCTTTAATGAGCTGGTTTAATATTTCTTTTATACAATATTTACTTCTTACCATAGGTGTAATTTATGCATGTGAATTAATATTTTTACTAGTAACTTTTAGTATAAGTTGTTTTGTAAAAAATACTTACTTAGTATTTGCGATTTTCTTTATTATTTTTGGCATAGTATTTTTGTTGCCAGAGGCTATAGGTGTAAATAATATTTTAGTATTTTTGACAGTATTTACTCCATTTAACCTAATAATGATGCCATCTAATTTATTTTCATTAAGTGGTATATTAAATGATTTTAAGTATTATGAAGTTTATACTTTAATAATATGGACAATAGCTTTAATAGTATTAACATATATATTAATTAAAAGATTTAAAAAACAAAATCTAACTTAAGAGAGGGGGAGTTTTAGTGAAGATGTAATTAATACACATTCTCACTAAATATAATAAATGAATATAATTTTAAATGAAATAAAAAAAATATTTACCATAAAAAAATTAATAATATTAGGATTAATAACCTTTGTAATATATAATATGTTTATTTCCTTTTATGTAACCTACTTTCCAAATGGTAGACCAAGCTTAGATCATTATAATATATCTAAAGAAATGATAGCTAAGTATGGAAATGAACTTGATGAAAATGAATTTGAAGATTTTAAAAAAAGCTATGATGAAAAAATAGAACAAGCTGATGACATTGTTATTAATAATAAAAATGCACAAGCCTTAGGTTGGAAAAGCTATGAAGATATAGATATTAAAAAGAGCATGGAAGTTGAGCGTGAAATATTTAATACTAATGAGGATTTATTTTATGATATACAAACTAGAGAATCAATAATAAGTAATTATGAGGATAAAAATAATGCTAAATTTCATAATTTTAATACAAAACAATTGGGAAGATTTCAAGAAATTATAGATAAAGAGTATAACTTTTCTATATTAGATGGATTTACTGTATTTCAAAATTATAATGATTTTATGGGATTATCAGGTTTTTTAATTTGTATATGTGTAATGTTTATAAGCTCTAATATATTTTTAGATGATAATAAAAATAAAACTAATTATCTTCAATACTCATCAAAAATAGGAAGAAAGCTATTTAAGAAAAAAATAATAGCAGGAATTATAAGTACAGTAACATTGACTACATTGTATTTAGCTACTTTACTTTGGAGATATTTCTTTACTACCATTGATACAACTATGTTTTTTAATTGCACAGTAAATTCTTTTTTAAATGGATTATATTGGCATAACTTAACTTATTTACAATATATAATACTTATTGTAATTTTAATTTATATATTAGCTATAGCTACTTCTTTAATCTCTATGTATATATCCAGTAAAGTAAGTAGTTATATTGGTTTAATAGGATTTCAAGTGCCTATAATGATAGCTTGTTATCATATTATTCCTAACTTTCTTTTAAGAGATGTAGGAAGTATATATTATTCAAAATTATTATTGCCAATAGTTTATATTTTAATATTTATAATTCCAATAATATTAATAGTTTTAAGATATAGAAACGAAAAAAGAAAAGATATTATCAGTTAAAATAAAAGACTACATACTTTATTAGTATGTAGTTTTTATTTTAGTGAATTTATTAATTTTTAAATTCTAAAAAAATTTAATAGTTTTTTCATAATTAATAAAGTCTAGAGTTTTCATAGTATCACCTAAAAGAAGAGAGTAAGGAATAGATACTTAAGAGTAATATTTTATAAAGAAAGTGTATGGTAAATATATTCTAAGTTTTAAAAATCTTTTTAGGAGGAGAAATTTCATTAGCTGAAATTTTTTTAGTTAATATATTAGTTTTAATATCATAGGCTTTTGGAAAATCTATTCCATTTAAAATGATAGTTTTCAAATTTATTTCCTCTATATTATTATTTTTAGAATCAATTACAGTAAGAAATATATTAACTAAAAAGGCATAAATGGGAATAACAAAGATTAAATCTTTTTTTATTAACTTTTCTTTTGGCTCAAGTGAAGGTAGTTCATATTTATATTCAGATAAATTTGATTTACTAGTATTAGGATTATGGATGTTTACAGCTAGAGACAAATTACATTTAAAGAAAGAGTTGGTTGAATTTCTTAAATATAAAAATTTGTTAGTACCACCTAAATGATAAGGATTTATTTCAATTAAGGCATTGGGTTTTTTAAAACCTATAAATTCATAAACTTTAGTTAATCCTCTAATAGCTGCTTCTGATGAACGAATATTGCTTGAACAAACCTGAGTTCCTTCGTTAATATAAATAAGAATAATAATATTAATGGCTTGATCTGGTATTGATAAACTTCTAAAAATTCCAGGACCAAAAAAAGGTGTGCTTTTCATCATAGTAGTGTCTATTAATGGTATATTATAAGAAATAGACAATTTAATAGAGTCAAAAGAATGATTAAGAATAGTAATAGTTTTCATCATAATTATTCACTCCAAACATAATAAATTTTTGGATAGTATATTATATTTATAAAATAAAAAATATGTGAAATTAATTATAAATTAATCTATATACTTTTTTTACATATATAAATTGGGTTTTATTGACATATAATATTGTATATCATATAATATATTTATCATAATATTATATGCTGTATAATATTATGATAAATATATTAAAAATATGTTAAGCATTAAAAATAGGAGGAAAAAAGAAATGTCTTTTCAATTAGGAGCAGCATTATTAGATGCTTGTGTTTTAGCAGTTCTTTCAAGGAGAGATACCTATGGATATGTTTTAACTCAACAGGTTAGAGAAATAATGAATATATCTGAATCAACTCTTTATCCAGTGCTTAGAAGACTTCAAAAAAATGACTATTTAATTACATATGATGAAGCTTTTCAAGGAAGGAACAGAAGATATTATCAAATTACAAAGTTAGGAAAAGAAAAACTTCAAGAGTATGTTAATGAATGGGAGGATTATAAAAATAGAGTAGATAAGGTTTTGATAGGAGGGAAAAGTAGTGAATAAGGAAACTTTTATTAGGGAACTTAACAAAAAATTAAGCAAGTTACCAAAGGAAGAAAAAGAATCAGCTTTAGAGTATTATATTGAATATTTTAATGAAGCAGATATAAAAAATGATGAAAATGTAGATAAAGAGTTAGGCTCACCTTCTAAAATTGCTTCAGAAATTTTAGCTAATTATGCTATTAAAGATAATGTAGGTAAAACTAAAGCAAGTAAAATAAGGATTTCAGCTATTTGGTTTATTATTTTAGCTATTTTAGCTGCACCTATTACTCTTCCTTTAGTAATAGCTTTAATTTCTATAATTTTATCTATGGTATTAGTTATGCTATCTTTAATTTTTGCTTTTGGCATAACAGCATTGGCTATTGTAGGTACAGGATTTTTTACTATTTTTGCAGGTTTCACAGTTATGGTTCAGGATTTTGCTACATCAATTATGTTTATAGGTATAGGCCTTGCAACTTTAGGTGTGGGGATATTAATTTCTATGG
The DNA here is from genome assembly GCF_009295725.1 of Clostridium tarantellae. Lineage (GTDB taxonomy): Bacteria > Bacillota > Clostridia > Clostridiales > Clostridiaceae > Sarcina > Sarcina tarantellae. The sequence goes on along the minus strand of NZ_WHJC01000122.1, from coordinate 3,232 downwards.
CTATTTTTTATTTAAGTAAATTATCTTTTAGAGGGATTATAAGTATTTCAAATAAGTTGCTTAAAAAATTTGGATCTTCAAAATTAAAGTAATTTATAAAATTAGGTGGTGAAAAAATGAAAAAATCTAAATTATTAATAATAATTTCTTCAGTGTTAATAGTATTAGGAGTAATACTTGGTATTGTTGGTTATTCAATGGGAGCTAGTTTTAATATAGTAAAAGATAAAAATGGTTTTCGAGTATATGATGAGGATGATTTAGAAACACAAACAGAAGATCTTTTAGAGATTAAAAATATAGAAATAAATGGGGATATAGAAGTTTTACAAATAATAAAATCAGATAAATATGCCATAAGTACTACTAATGTTAAAGGGAAAAATGAAATAAAGTTTACTGAAAAAAATGGCAAATTAAAAGTAGAGACTATAAATGAAAAAGCAAAATCTTTTAGTATTAATATTGGTAATAAAAAATCAACAAATATTTTAAAGATATATATACCACAAAATGCTAAATTAGATAGTGTTAATATTAATACAAATAATTCAACAATTCATATTAGTGATTGTAATGTGAAAGAGATGTTAATAAAAGATAAATATGGTTCTTTATATATAAGTGATATAAAATCAAGTTCTATTAATACAGAATTAAGTAATGGAAATACTACTATGAAAAATGTAGAAAGCAACGTTATAAATATAGAAAATTCGTATGGTTCATTAAAAATAGAAAATGGAGTTTTTCAAAATTTGAAAACTTTTGTAAAAAACGGAAATACACATATAAATGATGTAAAAGTAAATAAAGAAACTTTAATAAAAAATTCTTATGGTACTATTAATGTTAAAGATTGTGTGTTTAATATTTTAAAGAGCCATATAAATAATGGAGATATTAACATAGGTAATAGCAATGCCAAAAATACAAGTATAGACAACGCTTATGGAAATCTAGAAAGTAATGAATTTATCAGTGAATCAACAATTGTAAATGGTAATAATTCCAATATTAATTTAACAGGAAAATTTTTAGGAAATACTAAAATAAAATCTCATCATAGTAATATTAAATTAACAACAGGAATTGAAAAAAATTCTTATAATTATGATATTTATTGTAATAATGGTATACTTAATGTTAATGGAAAAGGATTTGAAAAAGAATTAAAAGAAGATAATAAAGCTAATAATAATTTAAATATAGAAAATAATAATGGTAATATTACAGTAGATTTTCAGTAAAATATTTAATAATTATAATGAATAATATAAAGAAAAATTTAAAACTTATAAATTAAATATAGGTTAGATTTGAAGAGAAAGTTTAATATAAAACTCTTTAATAAATTTAAGGTTATGTTATAATAGTTTTGGTTATTATAACATAACCTTATCTTATACACGAAAGGTGATGAATATGGCATTATACGCTATTTCAGATTTACATCTTGCTTTAAATGCAGATAAACCTATGGATATATTTGGAGAGCATTGGTTTAAGCATCACGAGCAGATTAAAGAGAATTGGTTGAGTAAAATAACAGATGAAGATACAGTGTTAATTGCTGGGGATATATCTTGGTCTATGAAGCATGATGAAAGTAAGGAAGATTTAGATTGGATTAATTCTTTACCAGGAAAAAAGATAATTTCAAAAGGAAATCATGATTATTGGTGGGGAAGCATAGTAAAATTAAATTCTATGTATGAAAACACTAAATTTATACAGAATAACTTTTTTACATATAAAGATTGGGCTATATGTGGAACTAGAGGATGGATTTGTAAAGGGTCTGATAAGTTTACAAATAAAGATGAAAAAATTTATGAGAGAGAGCAAATTAGATTAAGATTATCTTTAGAAGCTGCAAAAAAAGAAGGATATGAAAAGATAATATGTATGATCCATTATCCTCCTACTAATGAAAAACTTCAAGATTCAGCTTTTACAGATATTTTTAAAGAATTTAAAGTAAGCAAAGTAATATATGGACATTTACATGGAAAGCATTTAAGCAATGTATTAAATGGTGAAAGAAATGGTATAAAGTATATACTTACTAGCTGTGATTATATAAATTTTAATCCACTACAAATATTAGATTAAAATTTTTACTACCTAATGTAATGAAATAATGTAAAATTTTTATATTAAATCATTTAGTTTTAAAGCAATTTTTGTTATAATTAGCAAGTAGTACTTTAGTAAGAAAAGGTGATATTATGGCTATGAAAAGTTGGAAAGAATTTTTAACACCTTATGAACAGGCCGTTTCAGAGTTAAAGGTTAAATTGAGAAGTATAAGAAAAGAATATAGAAGAAAAAATGAATACTCTCCTATAGAATTTGTTACAGGTAGAGTTAAAGAGGTTTCAAGTATATTAGAAAAAGCAAATAAGTATTCTATACCAATAGATAGATTACAATATGAAATGGAAGATATAGCTGGTATAAGAATAATGTGTCAGTTTGTTGATGATATAGAATTTGTAGTTGAATTAATAAGACAGAGAAAAGATATGCAAATTCTTTATGAAAAAGATTATGTTACTAATGTTAAGGCTAGTGGATATAGAAGTTATCATGTAGTAATAAAATATCCTGTAAATATGGCTGAAGGGCAAATTGAAATATTAGCGGAATTTCAAATAAGAACTTTAGCAATGAATTTTTGGGCTACTATTGAACATTCACTTAATTATAAGTATAAAAAGAATGTTCCAGAGGATATTAAGCATAAATTAAAAAGTGCAGCAGATGCAGCTTTTACATTAGATGAAGAAATGCTTGAAATAAAGGATGAAATAAAGGATGCTCAAAAGTTATTTGAAATAAAATCAGACATAATAACTAATATAATGAATGATATATTAACACTTATATCTATTGGAAAAATAGCTGAAGCATCAAGATATCAAATGTCATTAAATAAGTTAATAGAAGAAGGGGAAGTTTGGGAGTTAAATAATCTTCTTCATGCTGTACAAAGAGATATAGATAAATTTAAAGAAATGTAATATTATTTATATTCGTTTTATTTATTTTATTATGATAAATAGTTAAAAAGGATAAGTTTAAAAAATTTTACTAATTAATTAGAAGTAGTATAAAATCATTTTAAGATTTTATACTACTTTTTTTTTCTTTAGGAAATTATAATTTTAAAAATCTGTGAACAACTTTAATTAAAGTGCCGAAGGTGGTCTGCGAAGCAGATTTTGTT
>NZ_WHJC01000121.1 GCF_009295725.1 Clostridium tarantellae | reverse complement strand
ATATATAATAAATAGATAAGGAGAGATTTTTATGACAAATAGAACTAGAATGGTAGCTCCTAGAAATGTAATTAATGCTAAACAACTTTATACTTTTTATATTTTAAAAGAATTATCAAAAGGTCAGGAAATTTTCGGAAACAAAGTTTTAGAAACTTTTAAAAATGCTTTTTCAACATCAGCACTTCCTTTTCCTGTTTCTTCTAGCACAATTTACGATACTCTTTATGATTTAGAACAAAAAGGATATGTTACAAGTTATTGGGTTGGAGATGAATTTATAAATAAACGTTCTAAAAAAATGTATAGAATAACAGATGCAGGAAAAGAATATCATAAATTGCATATTGCTAATTATGTTGATGCTTTAAATAAAAATAAATCTGTTATAGATATGCTTATAAAAATGCTAACAAAATAAAAACTATGAAACCGCTTTTAAGGTTTCATAGTTTTTTAATTTAGATGTCCCATATCTCTAAATTTATTATATCTATTATTTAGCAACACATCTTTATCATATTCTTTTAGCTCTATTAAGCTTTCTAATAAGTTCTTTTTCAAAGCTAATGCCATTCTTAAAGGATTTTTATGTGCTCCTCCCCAAGGTTCTTTAATAACTTTATCTATTATTCCAAAGTTTCTTAAATCTTGTGCTGTTATTTTCATTATTTGTGAAGCTTCCTTAGCTCTTGTAACATCTTTCCATAGTATAGTAGCAAACCCTTCTGGAGATAGTATGGAGTATATAGAATGTTCTAACATTAAAATTTTATCTGCAACTGCTAATGCTAATGCTCCTCCACTTCCACCTTCTCCAATAATAACAGAAATTATTGGAACTGTTAATCCCATTAAATCAACTAAATTTTGTGCTATTGCTTGCCCTTGACCTCTTTCTTCTGCACCAACTCCACAAAATGCTCCTGGTGTATCTATTAAACATATTATTGGACGATTAAACTTTTCAGCTTGTTTCATTAATCTTAATGCTTTCCTATAGCCTTCAGGATGAGGCATACCAAAGTTTCTTTTAATATTTTCTTTAGTATTTTCACCTTTACAAATTCCTATCACTGTTATAGAAACTCCTTTTAATAAACCAATACCTCCTATAACTGCTTTATCATCCCCAAAGCATCTATCACCATGTAATTCTATAAATTCATCAAAAATTTCATTTATATAATATTTTGCATTAGGTCTATTGCTATGACGAGCTATTTCAACTTTTTGCCATGCATTAGCTGTTTTAATTAAATCTCTACTCATATATTTTTACCTCATGAATTTTTAAAATTGTATTAATAACAGATTTTATTTCTTTTCTATTAACTATTTTATCTATAAATCCTTTTTCTAACAAAAATTCTGAAGTTTGGAAATTATTTGGTAATTTTTCATTAATTGTCTTCTCTATCACTCTTCTTCCAGCAAAACCAACTAAGCACCTAGGTTCACTTAGAATTATATCTCCTTCCATTGCAAAACTAGCTGTAACTCCTCCAGTAGTTGGATCTGTCAATATTGTTAAATATAATAATCCTGCCTGAGAATGTCTTGCTATAGCACCACTTATTTTTGCCATTTGCATTAAAGAAAATATTCCTTCTTGCATTCTTGCTCCACCTGAACAAGTAAAAATAATAAGAGGAAATTTATTTTTTGTAGCATATTCTATTGCATTGGTAATTTTTTCCCCAACGGCTATTCCCATGCTTCCCATCATAAAATTAGAATCCATAACACATAACACTATTTTTTTAGAAAATATTTTAGCTTCACCAGTTACAACGGCTTCATTAGTAGAAGATTTTCTACTTGAAGCCTTAATTTTTTCTTCATAATCTGGAAAATTCAAAGGATTATTTCCTATCAATCCTCTATTAAACTCTTTAAAACTATCTTTATCAACTAAAAAATTTATTCTTTCATATGCACCAATCCTAAAATGATAATTACAATTTGAACAAACCTGTAAATTATTTTTTAAGTCTTCTGTGTAAATTATTTTTCCACAATTATTACATTTACTCCACATACCATTAGGAATATTAGGCCTTTCTTCTATTTCATTTTCACCTAATTGCAACCCTACAGTACTAACTGTTATATATTTTCTTTTATTTAAAAGATCTTTAATCATTATTAATCACCAACTTATTCATTAAAAATGAGGTGTCATAAAGTCCCTGCTTAAATAACTCATTATCTAATATTAAAAAGTGATAATCTATATTAGTAGTAACTCCATCTATAGCAAATTCTGAAAGACATCTTTTCATTTTACAAATGGCTTCTTCTCTAGTTTTACCATGTACTATAAGCTTTCCTATCATAGAGTCATAACAATGAGGTATTTTATATCCTTGATATATAGCAGTATCTAACCTTACACCAAATCCTCCTGGAAAGTTAACTTCCTTAATTATTCCAGGACATGGCATAAAATTCTTAAATGGATCTTCTGCATTTATTCTACATTCTATGGAATGACCATTTATCACCAAATCACTTTGATCAAAATCAAGAGGTATTCCAGCAGCTATTTTTATTTGTTCTTTTACTATATCAATGCCTGTAATCATCTCAGTTATAGGATGTTCAACCTGTATTCTTGTATTCATCTCCATGAAATAAAATTCACCATTTTTATTCACAAGAAACTCTATAGTACCAACATTTTTATAATTAACTGCTTTAGCAGCTTTAATAGCTGCATCTCCCATTTTTCTTCTTTGTTCTTTTGTAAGAATTGTAGAAGGAGCCTCTTCTATAACTTTTTGATTTTTTCTTTGAACTGAACAATCTCTTTCAAATAAATGAACTATTTTACCATATTCGTCACATATTAATTGAAATTCTATATGTTTTGGATTTTCTATAAATTTCTCTATATAAACCCTATCATCACCAAAATTTGCACTTGCTTCTGATTTAGCCATTTCATAATTAGAAATGAATTCTTCTTCATTATGAACTATACGAATTCCTTTACCACCACCTCCTGAAGCAGCTTTAACCATCACTGGAAAAGTTATATCTTTTGCAATTTCTAAAGCATGTAAAGCACTCTGAATTTCTCCTTCATAACCTGGTACTACTGGAACTCCTGCATCTTTCATAACTTCTCTTGCCTTAGCTTTATCCCCCATAAACTCTATAGCTTTCCAATCTGGCCCTATAAATTTGATGTTACACTCAGTACACATCTTTGCAAATCTAGGGTTTTCTGATAAGAAACCAAATCCTGGATGTATAGCCTCTGCTCCTGTTAATACACAAGCACTTAATATATTTTGTATGTTAAGATAACTTTCTTTCGACATCCAAGGACCAATACACACAGCTTCATCAGCTATTTGAACATGTAAAGCTTCTTTGTCCATTTCTGAATATACTGCCACAGTAAGTATACCTAATTCTCTACAAGCTCTAATAATTCTTACTGCTATTTCACCTCTGTTTGCAACTAATACTTTTTTAAACATCGTCCTCACCTAACCTATTGCAAATAAAATTTCTCCTGAACAAGCAACCTTTCCCTCTACTGTAGCTGTTGCTTTTCCAACACCTACAGGCCCTCTTATCTTTATTATTTCTACTTCTAATCTTAAAACATCTCCTGGTACAACTTGTTTTTTAAATCTAAGTTTATCTATTCCTGCAAATAATGGTTTCTTTCCCTTAAATTCCTCTTTTTTTAACATAGCAACTGCACCAGTTTGTGCTAAAGCTTCTACAATTAAAACCCCAGGCATTATAGGATAATCTGGATAATGTCCTTGAAAAAATGGTTCATTAATTGTTACATTTTTATATGCAACTATACTAGTTTCAGTTATTTCTTCTACTTTATCAATTAATAAAAAAGGATATCTATGAGGTATAATTTCTTTTATTTCATTTATATTCATCATCATTAATCTCTCCTTATTTTAAATAGTTGCTCTCCATACTCAACCATTTGCCCATTAGTAACTAATATATCCACTATTTCTCCAGAAACTTCACACTCTATTTCATTCATAAGCTTCATAGCTTCAACTATACATAAAATATCTCCTGATTTTACTTTATCACCAATTTTTACATAAGGCTCCTCATCAATACCTGATGCTGAATAAAATGTTCCTACCATTGGAGAAGTAATATAATAATCATTTTCACTGCACTTAATTTTATCAATAGTTTCTTCCTCTTTTACGGAAGATTCTGAATCACTTATATATTCTGAATTATATGTTTGTTTTAGTTCAATATCATTGCTTAAACTTTCACTTATTTCTTCAGTAAAATTTCTAGTTAAAGATTTATCCATTTTAACATAACCATCTTCAAGTTTTACTTCAAAATAAGCAATATTAGAATTATCAATCTTATCAATTAAGTCTTTAATCTCATTAAGTTTCATATTACTCACCTTCTATTTCCACTTTTTAAATAATAAAGAAACATTATGACCACCAAACCCTAATGAATTTGATAAAACATAATTCAATTCAGAACATCTCCCTTTATTTGGAACATAATCCAAGTCACATTCCTCATCCTTCTCTTTATATCCTATTGTTGGTGGTATAAAATTATCACCTAAAGCTTTTACACATACTATTGCTTCTATGGCACCTGCCGCCCCAAGTAAATGGCCTGTCATAGATTTAGTTGAAGATACTGGGATTTTGTATGCAGTCTCTCCAAAACATTTTTTTATTGCAATTGTTTCAAATTTATCATTATATGGAGTGCTTGTTCCATGAGCATTAATATAAGAAATTTCTTCTTTATTAATTTTACTTTCTTCAATAGCAGCTTCCATAGAACGTTTAGCACCTTCTCCCTCTGGATCTGGTGATGTTATATGATAAGCATCACAGGTAGCTCCATAGCCTACTATTTCAGCATAAATTTTAGCTCCTCTTTTTTCAGCACTCTCTAAGCTTTCAAGAATTAATATTCCTGCACCCTCTCCCATTACAAAACCAGATCTTTCCTTATCAAAAGGAATTGATGACCTTTTAGGATCATTTGATGTATTTAACGCTTTTAAATTTGTAAATCCAGCTACTCCAGCTCTTGTAATAACAGCTTCAGCGCCTCCTGCTATAATTATATCTGCATATCCATGTTTTATATTTCTAAATGCTGTTCCAATACAAGTGTTTCCTGTAGCACATGCAGTTACTAAAGATTCACAAATACCTTTAGCTCCATATCTAATAGCTAAATTTCCAGCAACTAAATTTATTATTGATGATGGAACTGAAAAAGGTGACACTCTATTAGGTCCTTTATTTATTAATTTTTCAACTTCTGTTTCTATGGTTTGATATCCACCTATTCCTGAACCAACTATTACACCAACTTTTTCTGCAATAATATTTTCATCCTTTAAATTTAAATTTGCATCTTTCATAGCTTCATCTGCTGCTTTAAAAGCAAAATGCGTAAATCTATCCAATCTTTTTACTTCTTTTCTGTCAATATAATCCTCTGCTTTAAAATTTTTAACTTCTCCTGCAATTTTAACTTTATAGTCAGTAGTATCAAATAGTGTTATATTGTCTATACCACAAACTCCTTCTTTACTATTATTCCAAAATTCTTCAACTGTATTTCCAATTGGAGTTATAGCTCCCATACCTGTTATAACAACTCTACGATTCATAATAAAACCCTCTCCTTATATTACCATTCCACCATCTACATTAATTACTTGACCTGTTATATATGATGCTGAATCTGATGCTAAAAATGCAACTAAGTTAGCAATATCTTCTGGTTCACCAAGCTTTTTTAATGGAACATTTTTAGCTACTTCTTCTTTTATTGTATCGGATAAAACAGCAGTCATATCTGTTTTTATAAATCCAGGTGCTACAGCATTTACATTTATACCTCTTGCACCAAACTCTTTTGCTAAAGATTTAGTAAGACCTATAACACCTGCTTTAGATGCCGCATAATTAGCCTGCCCTGCATTTCCTACCACTCCTACTACTGATGTTAAATTTATTATTTTACCAGATCTTTGTTTAAGCATTATTGCCGATGCATGCTTTGAACAATTAAATGTACCTTTTAAATTAACATTTATAACATTGTCAAAATCTTCTTCTTTCATTCTTAACACTAAGGTATCCTTAGTAATGCCTGCATTATTTATTAATATGTCTAACTTACCAAATTTATTTTTACATTCATCTATTAATTTTTTAGCTTCTTCAAAATCACTTATATCACATTTCACACATACTACATCTACTCCAAAGGATTTTATTAATTCTTTAACCTCTTCTGCTTCTTTGTCAGAACTTCTATAATTTATAACAATATTAGCTCCTAATTGAGCTAATTTTATAGCTATAGCTCTTCCTATTCCTCTAGTTCCTCCAGTAACAATTGCTACTTTTTCTTTCAACATTTAAAGTACCTCCAATTCTTTTAGTTTATTTACTGTTTTTTCTAATGATTTTATATCTTCAACATTTAATATGGTAACATTCCTATTTATTTTTTTAATAAATGAACTTAAAGTTTTTCCAGGACCAACCTCTATAAAAACATCAACTCCCATATCTATCATAGTCTCAATATTTTTCATAAATAAAACTGATTTCATTACTTGAAGTTTTAATAAATCTTTTATACTATCATCCTTATAATAAGCTATTCCTTTAACATTTGATAAAACTACTGAATTCATTTCATTTATATTAACTTTTTCTAACTCTCTTTCCAAATTAATAGCTGCTGGTTCTAACATTGAACAATGAAATGGTGCCGATACTGGTAATTTAATACCTTTTCCACCTGCTTGCTTAATTAATTCTAAAGCTTTTTCTAAAGCTTTATTTTCCCCTGATAACACAGTTTGTGCAGGTGAGTTATAATTAGCACCCTCTATTATGCCATATTTTGAAGATTTTTCTATTATCTCTTCAATAGCCTCAGATTTAAGTGACAATACAGCTATCATACCACCTATGCCCTCTTTTACAGCCTCCTGCATAAATTTTCCTCTTTTTTGAACTAACTTAACAGCTTCTTTAAATTCTAAAACTCCTGCATTTATAAGTGCTGAATATTCACCTAAACTTAGTCCACAAGAAACCTCAGCTTCAATACCATTTTTCTTTAAAACAGATAATATTGCCATATTAGTTGTTACAATAGCTGGCTGTGTATTTTCTGTTTTATTTAAAAGTTCTTTATCACTATTAAAACATAAATTAGCAATATCTAAATCTAATGCTTCACTTGCTATATTGAATATATTTCTACTTTCTTCATAATTATCATAAAATTCTTTTCCCATTCCCACATACTGAGCTCCTTGGCCAGCAAATACGAAACCTATATTAGACATAGTTTTCCTCCAAATTATAAAACTCTTTATTTGTTAATATTGTTTATAGATTATAATACCACATTTTGTAATCATATGGTATTATAATCCTTTAAAATATTTTTTTTACTTTATTTTATATTCTTTCAATTATTAAATCATAATTTAATTAATGCTGATCCCCATGTAAGTCCTCCACCAAATCCTACTAAGATCACTTCATCTCCAAAAGTTATCTTTTTTTGTTTATAAGCTTCATATAAAGCTATGGGGATACTTGCACTAGATGTATTTCCATATTTATCTAAATTTATTATAAATTTATCTGAAGCGATATTTAATTTTTTACTTACATAATCTATTATTCTAAGGTTAGCCTGATGTGGTATTATATGCTTTATTTTATCTAGGGAGCTATTACTTCTTTCTAGAACATTTAAAATACTCTCTTCCATTGCTTTTGTTGCAAACTTAAAAACTTCTCTACCATTCATTTTTATATATTGTTCTAAAATCTTTTCATTTTTGTTAAAAGGATTATTTAAAGGCGCTCCTCCTATTGTTAAAACATCCCCCTTGTTACCATCAGATTTTATTTCTATAGCCTTTATTCCCTCATTATTTGTAGCTGTAACAACTACTGCTCCTGCACCATCTCCAAAAAGCACACAAGTTCCTCTATCATTCCAATTTAATACTTTTGATAAAGTTTCTGCACCAATAATTAAAATATTTTTAAACTCTCCTGACCTTATAAAACTATCTGCTACTTTTAATCCATATATAAAACCTGTACAAGCAGCATTAATATCAAATGCACATGCATTTATAGCTTCTAGCTTTTTTTGTACTACACAAGCTGTAGATGGAGTAAAAGTATCCGGAGTAATTGTAGCAACAATTATCATATCAATATCTTTTGCACTTATTTTCGCATTTTTTATAGCTATTTTACTTGCTTTTACAGCTAAATCAGAAGTTTCTTCATCTATTGTTATACTTCTTTTTTCAATTCCCGTTCTAGTTTTAATCCACTCATCACTTGTATCAACTAAGGATTGTAGCATTTTATTAGTCACTATATTTTCCGGTGCATAAGCTCCTATTCCTATTATTTTTGAATTACTCATGTTATTTCTCCTTTAACTTCATAAGCTCATATTTCCTTTCAAAAAAGTCTTTAAGCTTTTCAAGTGAACTAATAAGAATTTTTTCTTCTTCTTTATTTAATCCACATACGGTTTCTTTTATCATTTCATCATGAAACTTTTCATGAATATCATAAGCTAATTTACCTTTATCTGTAAGCTCTATCATTACTACTCTTCTATCTTCTTCTATTCTTCTTCTTTCTACATATCCTTTTTTAATTAATTTAAATATTGCAGTAGTTAAAGTTCCTACTGTAATATTTAAATCTAAAGCTACTTCTGACATTGTTCTTGCATTTTTAACACCTATAGCTTCTAAAGTATGTACTTCCGTTACAGAAAGATCTAAAAGAACATCACTTCTCTTTAAAGCATTTTCTTCAATTCTTAAAATATCATTAAATAAGTTAACTAATAAATCATTTAAAATTCCCTCACTATTTTGCATTATTACTTGCTCCTTTTCTAATCATTAGTTTATTTGATAATATAAAGAGCTCATCAAATATTTTGAATATCAAATTATTTGATTTGATATTCAAAATATACTATATCTCTTTATTATTGTCAATATTCATTATTATTATGAAAAATATGATAAAACACCTATAAATAAACTATAGGTGTAAAAAAATTGAAATTGATAAAATTAACCATCATATTTATCATACATTAATTTAGATTATTTTTCTAGTTAATTTCATAATTTTTAAGCATTTTTTTGATTTTATTCAACTTAACAATAGATGTTTTTGTGTAAATATTGAATTTTTTTACATGTTTATATTTTGCAATTTTACATCATTAACTTTTAAAATTTCTAAAGCATATTCATCTATTCTATAATCATGTTTATATATTATTTTTTTTATTCCTGATTGTACTAAAGCTTTTGTACAATTTAAACAAGGAAAATGAGTTACATAGGCTGTACAACTTTTAACTGAAATCCCTTCTTTAGCCGCATAAGTTAAGCAATTTATTTCAGCATGTACTGTTGCAATACAATGTCCATCTCTCATTGTATGCCCAATATCATCACAATGAGGCATATTACTTCCTACACTACCATTATATCCAGTAGATACTATTCTATGCTCATCATTAACTATTACACATCCTACATGTGCACGATCACAAGTAGATCTTTCTGCAAGTACCTCTGCTAAGTTCATAAAATATTCATCCCATGATTGTCTTTTACTCATTTAATTTTTCTCCTTAAATTATAATTACTTTTTATATTTTTTTATTGTTTTATAAAAGTTATAAATAACTGTAATTAAAGCTACAGCTAAAATACTAATTAATAAAATTTTAATTATTAAATATGTGCTCATAAACTTCTCCCATTATATGTAACATGTATTAAAAGTTATTTTATATTAATT
>NZ_WHJC01000120.1 GCF_009295725.1 Clostridium tarantellae | reverse complement strand
CTATACTTTTAATAATTAAAAAGTTACAATTATAGCTGTTGATTAAAACTAAAAACTATTATTAATATTTAAAACAAAAAGGGGATTATCATGAATAAATCAAAAGGTATTTTACTTACTATTTTATCAGCAATTATATTTGGTTTTGCATTTACCCTATCTCCTATAACTTATGGTGATGGTGGTAGTAATGCTGTTACATTAACTTTTTTAAGAAGTTTTATATGTATTCCAATTTTATTTATTGTTTTAAAAATCAAAAAAATTCCAATTAAAATTACAAAAAAAGAATTGTTTAATTTTTTTATATTAGGCTTTATAGGTGCTGCTGTAACTACAGTTACGCTTAATACTTCATTTGCTTATATAGATGTAGGAATAGCTAGTACTCTTCATTTTGTATATCCTATTTTTGTTACATTAGGATGTGTGATTTTCTTTAAAGAACGTTTAGGTAAGAAAAAATTAATAGCACTTATTATAGCTACGTTAGGAATTTGTTGCTTTTTTGGAACGAGTGGTGAAACTACATCAGCTAACCTACCATTGGGTATTTCTTTAGCTATATTTTCTGGTGCTACTTATGCTTTTTATATAATTTTTATGGATAAAAGTGGATTAAAAGATTTAAATCCATTTAAAGCATCTTTTTATATCGCTATTGTAGTATCTGCTATTGTAGGTATCTATGGCATATTTACAAAAGAATTAACTATATTTAACCTTACTGCAAAGTCATGGGGATTAACAATTTTAATAGCAATACTTTGCTCTTTTGTGGCTGTTTCTTTATTACAAGTAGGTATTAAACATATTGGTGCTTCAACAGCTTCAATATTAAGTACATTTGAACCTATTACAGGTGTTATCTGTGGAACATTAATATTAGGAGAAAATTTTAATCTTCTTAAACTTATAGCTTGTGCTCTTATATTCCTTGGTGTAGGTATACTTGTTTCAGCTAATAATAAAAATGAAGATGAACTAAAATCTAAGGAAATAATAGGCATTAATTAGTACCTTTTATAATATATTAAAACTATGAAATTTATAATTAACTATAATTTTCATAGTTTTATTTTAAATTCTAGAATAATTCATATATATCTGAAAATTCTATAGATATTTTTTGTATAATTGGTTTATGTACAGCTTCAATTATGTTTTTACTGCTAGTTTCTGTTTCTTTTAACCTTATATTAGGAAGCTTAATAATAAATTCACTTCCTTTATCATCATTATCAGTTAAATAAACTTGTCCGTTATGAAGTTCTACTAAAGATTTAACTAAAGCTAATCCTATTCCACTACCTTCTTTTTTTCTATTTAAAGATTTATCTATTTGAACAAATCTTTCAAATACTGCTTTTCTTAACTCCTTTGGAATTCCTATTCCATCATCCTTAATTTTTATAGTAACCCATTCATCATCCGCATCCATTTCTACTAATATATTTCCATTTTTATTAGTAAACTTAACTGCATTTGAAAGTATATTAAGCATTATTCTCTCAATACTTTCTGGATCACATTTAATTTCAATTTCCTCTACATAAGTATCAAAAAGCACATTTATATTCTTTATTTCCACATATGGAACAATAGACAAGGTTATATTTTCAACTAAACTAACTATTTCATAATTTACATAATTCATTTGAAGAAACCCAGAATCTATTTTAGTAATATCAACAAGATTATTTACAAGTCTTAACATTCTAAAGCAATTTTGCTTTATAGTATTATCATATTTTTTATAAGATTCAGCTAAATTATCATTTCCATGTTGTTTTTGATTTTCTAAAAGTTGAACACAAGAATAAAGTATGTTTATTGGAGTTCTAATTTCATGAGAAAGATTAGCAAAAAACTGACTTCTTATTCTTTCAAGCTCTTTTATTTCATTATATTGTTTTTCTAATTTTTCTAATTGCTCTCTGAAACTACAGTCTCTAGCTACTATTACAGTACCTATTATATTATTTTTTTCATCTAAAATATTATTTTTAATTGCTTCAGTAGAAAAAATTTTACCATTTTTACATTTCCACTTTTGTTGTACAAGCATAATATCTTTATCTTTATTCTTTAACACATTTTTCTCTTCTAATAATATATCCTTATAATTTAATTTTTCTATCTCCGATTTTTCATATCCTAAATTAGATAAAACTGATTTATTTACATATACTATATTTCCATTAGAATCTTCTGTAAATATTAAATCTTTTATATTCTCTGTAATTGTTAATAACATGGTATCATTATTTTTAATTTCTCTATTTAATCTTTCACTTTCTTTAACTTTCCTAACCATTTCTACAAATAAACCTATTAATAATATTAAAAATCCTATAAAAGATAAATATCTATTATATTCTTCTACTCTAGAATAATACTTACTAAAACAACTAAATATATAAATTCTTCTTATAGTAAAAATACTTATACTAGCTATAATTATAGTGTATACAAATTCATTTCTTAATAAACATCTCCTAGAAAGCATAAATAAAAGTATACAATAATATATTATTAAACATAAATTTATATTAGTAATAATTCCTATATGATCTATTAAATCAAAATATTTTCTTAAATGAAATTCTAAACAAATACCTAAAATATTAAGTAAAATAGTAACTAACAAAGATACTCTTTTACATTTTAATACTAATTTAGCTAATTTACTATTATTAAATATAGCTAATGTAAGAAAAATCACTCTAAAAAAGAAAGGAAACATTATTGTTAAAGAAAATCTATTATTTACCGCTACTATTTCTAATAAAACATAATTTACAAATATATATTCTATAAAAATACTAATATAACTTAAAGTTAATATGAAAAACTCATTATTTTTATACATATAATAATACATCCAACAACATGCTATAGATATTAATCCTGTAACACAATTTATTCCATTTATATCTTCTATAAGTCCATATTGACGAATTAAATTTATATCGCTAATAGAAATGCCTATAATTGTAGTCAATAAAAAAATTAAAGTTCCACCTAAGGTATATTTAATTAATTTATGTGTTTCACTTTTATACTGTTCTTCAATGGCTTCTAATTTCATATAGTTCCTCTTTATTCTTTGATAATATTTTATACTTATAATATTATCACATTTTTCTTTTTTAAATTATATTTTTCGATAAATTTCTTCTTTTTTTCAAAATTTTATTTATTATTACTATAATTTAAAATAAAAAAGATATTTTAAAAATTGTATAATAACAATCTTTTAAATATCTTTACAAAACCTTTATATTTTAACTATTTATATATGTACTATTAAAATTTAAATAGAAGTTTCTTTCCTTATTTCATTTATGATATCTTCTTCTGATAAAAGACCTTCTTTGTCTTCATATGTATCATACAAATCAGTAAATGAAGTTGTAAACATTATATTTTTTTTGTTTTTTAGTAAATTTTGTTTTTTCTTTTCATTATATTTTTTCTTTACTAATATTCCTGCTGTTATTGAAGCTACAGCAGAAAGAGCTCCAACTAAAAAAGTTTTTTTCTTCATAATTGTTCCTCCAAACTTCTTATTTTCTTTGTGAATGACCCTCACTTGTAGAAGTTTGCTAAAAGCCTTATTCGTATAGACGTATTACTTCACCGTTGATGGATAAGACATATAGCCTACAACACTAATTTATTTTGACAGTCAAACTAATCACTATAAGTATAACTTTTACACTTATATAAGTCAATTTAATTTTTATTACAAAATTCTTATTTTTTTATTAAAATTTAAAATTAATGAAAAACACTATAAAATTCAAACAAAAATTTCATAGTGTTTTCTAGAAATATCTATATTTATTACATAAGTGGTGCAAACACTCTAAGTATTGATCTTACAAATACATTAGACCATTTAATCTTTCTACAATCTTCTAAAGTTACTACTTCACAAACTTTTAAGGTATTTAAAAAATCTTCTTTTATTTGCATTACAGATTTAGTTTTATATAACCATACTCCACATTCAAAATGTAAATATAAGCTTCTATAATCCATATTTATAGTTCCAACTGTTCCTATTTCATCATCTGCCACAAATGTTTTTGAATGTATAAATCCAGGAGTATATTCATAGACTTTAACTCCACATTCAATTAATTGAGCATAATATGCAGTAGTTACTATATGTGCATACCACTTATCTTCAATATGTGGAGTAATAATTCTTACATCTATACCACTTTTAGCAGCTAGTGTAAGTGCTGTTATTAATTCATTATCAACTATAAAATAAGGAGTAGTTATATATACATAATTTCTAGCTTTATTAATTATATTAAGGTATACATTTTCTCCTACAATTTCACCATCTAAAGGGCTATCACCATAAGGCTGCACATATCCATCTGATTGAAAACTTTCTTTATAGTACCTATTGGGTCTGTATTTATCATAAGCTTCACTTTCATTTGTACCAAAATTCCATAAATGTAGAAACATTAAAGTTAAATTCCACACTGCATCACCTTTTAACATAATTGAAGCATCCTTCCAATGGCCAAATCTAACTATAGAATTTATATATTCATCAGCTAAATTTATTCCACCTGTAAAGGCTGTATGTCCATCTATAACTGTTATTTTTCTATGATCTCTATTATTCATTATCATGGAAAGAGAAGGAACAAAAGGATTAAATATAGAGCATTTTATACCCTTATTTTGTAAACTTTCATTATATTTATGAGGTAATGTTTTTATGCACCCCATATCATCATACATAACTCTTACATCTACACCTTCTTTAACCTTTTTCTCTAATATTTCTAATATACTATTCCACATTTCTCCTTCTTGAATTATAAAATATTCCATAAAAATATAATGTTTTGCTTTTTTAAGTTCTTCCTTTAACTTTTCAAAAAATATTTCTCCAGGCGATAAATATTCTGTTTGTGTATTTTTGTATATTGGAAAAGAAGAATATCCATTTATGTAATTAGCTTGATTTGCTGCTGTTTTGCTATTTTTTTCAATCTCATTTATTATTTTTTCATCTTGTACTAATAATGGCTCTATATTATTTAAAGACTTAATCATTCTTTTTCTAAAACCTTTATTAGTTTTATTTCCACCAAAAAGCAAATAAAATAAACCACCAAATACAGGTAAAGCTAAAACTAGTATTGTCCATGCTAATTTATAAGATGGATTATCTTTTCTACTTATAATATAAATTTCTACTATTACACTTAATATAATAAAAAATACATAAAAATATACAAAGGATTCAGATAACTTCCATATACCAAAAATTAAAATTACAAACTGAATAAAAATAAGTAAACCAATTATAGTCATTCTATTAAATAAAAAACCTAATACTTTTCTCACAACGCTATAAATACTCCTTTTAAATTTTATATAATTATATTATAACCATTTTTTTCTTAAAGAACATCTTTGTAACATATATATTTTTATGCTTATATAATTTAAATTATATTTTAAATAACAAAGACTGCCTAAAAAATAGACAGCTTATAATTGAAACTTATATATTATAAATTTAAAACTTCTTTAATTTTTTCTACTACTCCATTTTCATTATTACTTTTAGCAATAAATCTAGCTACTTTTTTTAAATCTTTATGAGCATTCTCCATAGCATAACTATAGTATCCACTTTTCATAAGCTCTAAATCATTTAAATAATCACCAAAAACCATAACTTCATCATAATTAATATTTAAGGTTTCTTTTATTTTATCCATAGCCACACCTTTATTTACACCTTTAGCTGTTATATCAAGCCATATTTCTCCTGAAACTGTCACTTGTAGCTTGTCCTTGTATTTACTAAAATATTTATAACTATTTTTTTCAGAACCTTTAAAATCACAAAGTGTTACTTTTAAAATATCATCATTAATATTATTAAAATCTGAAACTATTTTATATCTTTCATAATATTTTGCAACTTCTTTTACAAATTTCTCATCTTTTGACTTTATGTAAGCAGATTTTTTCCCACATACAACTAAATATGCATCCTCTATGTTATTTCCTATGTCTATAAGGTTGTCTGTAATTTCTCTTTTTAAAGGATTAGCAACTAATTCCTTACCTTTATATACAACGAATGTTCCATTTTCAGCAATAAACATCATATCATCTTTTACTTTTTCAAATTTTTTTAAAAGATTATAATATTGTCTACCACTAGCTGCTGCAAATATTACTCCATTTTTTCTAAGTTTTTTAAATATATCAAAAAACTCAGGATTAATTTCATCATTATTATTTAATAATGTACCATCCATGTCTGTTGCGATAAATTTTACCATTAATATCCTCCACTTTATCTATATTGATAATGTATTTTTTATACTAATATATTATAGAAATTTCTTTATCTATTAACTTATTCATAATATTATCTTCAGGCTTTTTATCAGTTATAATAGCATTTATTTCTTCTAATTTAGAAAATTTATAAAAACAATCAGTATAAAATTTTTCATTTTCCATTACAATGTATATATTTTTACTATTTTTTATTATTGCTTTTTTAGTCATAGCTTCATCTAAATCTATGTTACTTATAAAATTATTTTCTATATTTATTCCACCAGCTCCAATAAAACTTTTATTTATTCTATAACTTTCTATTTCACTAATTGCAACTGATCCTATTGTTGCTCCTAAATTTTTATTATAAATTCCACCAATGCATATTACATTTATAAAAGGATTATTATCAAACATAATAGCGATTCTGTTCATGTTAGTTATTAAAGTTAATTTCTTTGAAATACTAGAAAGCATAGCTGCAATACTATAATTAATACTAGATGCATCTAAGAATATTACATCATTTTCTTCTATTAAATTTATAGCTATATTAGCAATTCCATTTTTCCTATCTATGTTTTTAGCTAATCTATATAATATACTATCATCATATACTATTTTTCTTTCTAAAATAGCGCCTCCATAAGTTCTTTTTAACAAGCCCTCTTTTTCTAATTTTTGTAAATCTTTTCTTATCATACCTTCAGATACTCCAAAAGTTTCACTAAGATTTTTAACCAATACTTTTCCATCTTCTCTTAATAACTTTAAAATTTCATTTAATCGCTCTTCAGTAAACATAATCTTTTTTCCTTTCTTATTTTAATGTATATTATGAAAGTTTTTTTATATTTTATTATTATTTTAAATCATTCATTATTATTTATTATTATTTTATAATATTTTTTTCTTTACTTCAACTTAAATGTTATTAAATAATAAGAAGACTTGATGAGAATTTTTACCACCAAGTCTTTTTAGTAATTAATATAAATTTATAATTTTTTTAACATACAACTAATTCATTTAAAAATAAAATAAACTCATTGCTATTATAACATCTTTTTTTTCCTAAAATTATTTTAGCACTATTTAATAATTTTTTATCATCAGTTACAAGAATATATTCTTCACTTTCGTTACATATAGAAATTAAATTAAAATCTACTTTTGATATTTTATTTCCATTAATATAAAAGGTGTTTCCACCATTGGTGATCTTTAAGTCAAACTTCCTCCTTATATTATCCATATTTTTTTCTTCATTAATCTCTAACATATGAGAAAGAAGTTTTAAAAATCTATCGGATAATACAGATTGATTTTTGTATACTGTGTACTCCTTTCTTGATAATTCAATAGCTACATCATTTGAAATAAAATACTCCATATCATTCCTATTATCTATAGTGCGCAACAATTCTGGATATCTATTCCAAATTTTAATTATTACATTAGAATCAAGCAAGTACTTAGTTTTACTCATTTACATCACCACTTATTCTTTTATTAATAGTATATTCTTTTTATACTATAATATATACTGTTTTAAAATATTTATTTAAATATATTAAATAAAAAACTGTATTTATATTTTATATTAAAATATAAATACAGTTTTTCTTAATTTTTAATTTTTTTAGTGATGTGAACATCCATCATGATTACATGTATGAGTACTTGCAAAAGGTACTAACTTTCCTTCTTTTAATAAAATTAAATTATTTTCTATATCTCCTTCTTCAGCTTTATAAACCTTAATTCCCATAGAATTTAATTTAACTATAGCTCCTTGACCTATGCCCCCAACAACTACTGCATCTACAACTTCTCCAGATAAAGCTTTTATTGGTTGACATTTTCCATGCTCATGACCTAAATCGCCATTTCCTACTGTTGTAACCTCATTTTTATCTAAGTCACATATTACAAACATTGGTGCTGTTCCAAAATGTCCATAGGGTATACTTTTCATTCCTTCATTAGATTTTACTGGAAAACAAATTCTCATTATTCTTCTTCCTCCTTAAATTTTTTACAGCAACTTTTCATTGCTTTACAACTAACTTTACATTGTGAGATGTTAAAATCTTTTATTTGTAAATCTAGTTTATTATTAATTGAACTTATGTCATCATTTATTAATAAGTTCATAAAATTAATAGCATTTTCTAAAACTTCTTTGTTTAGATCATACATGACGTAATAACCTTTTTTATAACCCTTTATTAAATCAACATCTTTTAGTACTTTTATATGTTGAGATACTGCTGCCTCTGATATATTTAAATGCCTAGCAATTCCCTTAGCACAAATATTTTTCTTAGATAATAAAACTAATATCTTTATTCTTGTTTCATCACCAATTGCTTTAAAAACTTTAACTCTTTCGTTCATATAATTCCCTCTAAATAATTTAGTTAAGCATTAACTTAATTAAATTATAATATACTTAATTAATTTTTACAATATTATATTTAGTAATATTTGTATAATTTAAGTGGCTAATGCTTTTATTTTCTCTCTAATTCTTATAAAAACATATTGTTTTATATTTTAAAAAATTTCATAAAAAATGCTCTCAATCTTAAACAAATATTATCTCACTAATAATTTTAAACTTTAATAATTTACTCGAATATATTTACTATTCTTTTAAATATCATTATTTTCTTCTATAATATCTTTTAAAAGTCCTGTGTAATCAGTAAATATTCCATCTGCATTTTCTTTTATTAACGCTCTCATGTTTTTAGGATTATTTACAGTATAAATATTTACTTTCAAATTATTTTCATGTGCTTTTTTTATTAGTTCTTCAGTTACTAATGCTAAAGCTGGATGGAGAGCATCTACTTTTAAATTTTTAGCATAATCTATTATATTATGTATAGCACTTTCATAAAGCAATGCTGTGGAAATTTCATTATCTATCTCTTTACATTTTTCTAAAGATGTATGATTAAAGCTAGATATAATTGTTCTATTCTTTAAATTATACTTATTAAGTAGATATATAACATCCTCTTCAATATTTATGTATTGAATTTCATCAGTTTTTAATTCTACATTCAAATATATTTCAGTTTCTTTAATTAACTTTAATACTTCTTCTAGAGTAGGAATTACACATTCCTCATTATTTTCAAATAATACCTTTCTACACTTAAACTTTTTAAGCTCCTCTAATGTATAATCTTTTACTAATCCTTTTCCTTTAAAAGTACGTTCTATGTCTTCATCATGAATTACTACAAGCTTATCATCTTTAGTTTTTTGAACATCTAATTCTATACCTGTAGCACCTAACCTTATAGCAGCTTTAAATGCTAACATTGTATTTTCAGGAAAATCTCCACAAGCTCCCCTATGAGCAAAATTTATCATTTATATCACCTACCTATACTATATTTGTTATAAAATAAATATTAGTTTAATTATAGAAGTAATCTTTATTTAACTCAAATTTTCAAATAATAATTTTATACAAAAAAGCTCTGTATTTATTAACCCGAATTATTCACCAAACTATTTTTTAGAAGATAAAAATATCTAAATATATGGTTTGGTGTTTATTTTTTTAAAGAATTTTCATTTTAGCATAGAAAATTTATAAATTTTATTTTAT
>NZ_WHJC01000119.1 GCF_009295725.1 Clostridium tarantellae | reverse complement strand
TTTCGTCAATACTATTCATAGAACCAAATTCCTCCTGTGTTTTATTAGTATTGATTGTATTAATAGTTTGCACAGTTTTTAGGAATTTGGTTCATTTTTTTAAAATTAATTTTTAATTACTTGTAAAATGGTGTATATTTTAATCAAATCTTCTTTTTATTAATTTTATATATCTTTTCTTATACTTACTTCATTGAAACCAACTATGATAAATTCATCTCCATAGTTTTTTTACTAAATTGTTATGCTTAAAACTCATCTTTTATTTCATAATACTTGATTAAACACTTCTATTATATATAATTTTAAGTTCTTTTTTTGTATAACTCTTTATTATTTCCCCAAAATATCAAGTAATTTATTATCTCTCACTTAACGTGCTCACCAGATTTAAGTCCATAAATAAAAGGCTGTCAATTTTATCGACAGCCTAAATCTAATAAATTATTAAATTTATTTTATATTTTGTTAATTATGTTATTAATTCTGTGGATTATTCTCTATTAATTGTGGATTATTTTCTTCATTTGTTAAATTAATTTCTTCTTCATTATCATTACTAGAAATTTTAGCTATTGTAACCACAGTCTCATCCTCTAATGTTCTCATTAGCTTAACTCCCATAGCAGATCTACTTGTAACAGATATATCAGCTGCATTTATTCTTATAGCTACACCTTTACTATTTACAAGCATAATTTCATCTTCATCTTTACAAACAGTCGCACCCACAACTTTACCTGTCTTCTCTGAAATTTTATAAGTTATAAGTCCCATTCCACCTCTATTTTGTATTTTATACTCTTCTAAGTTTGTTCTTTTACCAAATCCATTTTCACTTATAACTAATAATTTTTCTTCAGGAACAGCTATATCCATACATACAGCTATATCATCATCTCTTAAAGAAATAGCTCTTACCCCAGAGGCAGTTCTTCCCATAGGTCTTACATCTTTTTCACTAAATCTTATTGAATATCCATTTTGAGTTACAAATATAATATCAGCATCACCATAAGTAACTTTAACTTTTAATAATTCATCACCTTCTCTTAAATTAAGAGCTATTATTCCTGTTTTTCTTAAATTTTTAAAATCACTCAATGGTGTTTTCTTAACTATTCCCTTTTTAGTTCCCATAAATAAGAATCCATCACTATTTATATCTTTAAGAGATACAAGTGCTTCTATTCTTTCATCTGATTCTAAAGGTAATATATTTATTAAATTTATTCCTTTTGCTGTTCTTCCCGCATCTGGAATTTCATATGCCTTTAATTTATAAACTTTTCCTTTATTAGTGAAAAATAATAATTCTGAATGAGTTGAAGTAACAAATACATTATCAACAAAATCATTTTCTTTTGTTGTCATTGCTTGTATTCCCTTACCTCCTCTTTTTTGAGCAGAATATGCATCTGATGATATTCTTTTTATATATCCTGTATGAGTAAGAGTTATTACAACTTCTTCTTCTTGAATTAAATCTTCTATATCAATTTCATTTTCTTGCTTTTCTATAGCTGTTTTTCTTTCATCATTATATTTTAGTTTTATTTCTAAAAGTTCTTCTTTTATTACACTTAAAAGTTTTTCTTCACTAGATAATATTTCATTTAAATAAGATATTAATTTTATGATTTCATTATATTCAGATTCTATCTTATCTCTTTCTAATCCAGTAAGCCTTCTAAGTCTCATTTCAAGAATAGCAGTTGCTTGTTTTTCACTTAAAGCAAAAGTATCAATAAGCGCATTTTTAGCTATTTCTGAAGTATTTGAATTTCTTATTATACTTATTACTTCATCAATATTATCAAGAGCTATTATTAATCCTTCAAGTATGTGAGCTCTTTCCTTCGCTTTATTTAACTCAAATTTAGTTCTTCTTATTATAACTTCTTTTTGGAAGTTTATATAATGATTTAATATTTGTTTTAAATTCAACACTTGTGGTTCATTATCAACTAATGCTAACATTATAACACCAAAAGTATCTTGCATTTTTGTATGTTTATATAACATATTTAGAACTATATTAGGATTTGCATCTCTTTTTAGTTCTATTACTATTCTCATTCCATCTCTATCAGATTCATCTCTTAAATCAGATATTCCTATTAATTTTTTATCTTTTACTAAATCAGCTATATTTTCTATTAATCTTGCTTTATTAACTTGATAAGGAATTTCTGTAACTATTATTTTATGTCTATTATTTTCTTCTTCTATTTCAGCTTTAGCTCTAACAATAATTCTTCCTCTTCCAGTTTCATAAGCTGCTCTTATTCCGGCTTTACCCATTATAATTCCTGCTGTAGGAAAATCTGGGCCTTTTATGTGAGTCATTAAATCTAAAATTTCGGTTTCTGGATTATCTATTAACCTTATTGTTCCATCAATAACTTCACCTAAATTATGTGGTGGAATGTTAGTTGCCATACCAACAGCAATTCCTGATGATCCATTAACTAAAAGATTAGGAAATCTAGAAGGTAATACAACAGGTTCTTTTTCTTCACCATCAAAGTTAGGAATAAAATCAACAGTATTTTTATTTATATCTCTTAACATTTCTGAAGCAATTTTATTCATTTTTGCTTCAGTATATCTCATAGCAGCTGCTGAATCTCCATCAACTGATCCAAAGTTACCATGACCATCTACAAGCATATATCTCATAGAAAAATCTTGTGCCATTCTAACTAAAGCATCATAAACAGACGAATCTCCATGGGGATGATATTTTCCTAAAACTTCCCCAACAATTCTAGCACACTTTCTATATCCTCTATCAGGATATAATCCTAATTCTTGCATTGAAAATAATATTCTTCTGTGAACTGGTTTTAAACCATCTTTTACATCTGGTAATGCTCTACCAACTATGACACTCATAGCATAATCAATATAACATTTTTTCATTTCTCTATTTATATCAACGGGTATAACTTTTCCCTCGTTAAAGCTCATGTACTTCACCTCATATTAGTACTATATATCTAAATTGCTAACTCTTTTAGCATTTTTTTGTATGAATTCTCTTCTTGGTTCTACTTTATCACCCATAAGAATAGTAAATATCTCATCAGCAGCCATAGCATCTTCAATATTAGCTCTTAAAAGAACTCTTTGCTCAGGATCCATAGTCGTTTCCCATAATTGTCCAGCATTCATTTCTCCTAACCCTTTATATCTCTGAATATTTACACTACTGTCTTTACCTCCAAATTGTTCTAAAATATTATCAGCTTCAATATCTGAATACGCATATTGCTCTCTTTTACCTTTAGAAATTTTATATAATGGTGGCTGTGCTATATAAACATGACCTTTTTCTATTAGCTCTCTCATATATCTATAAAAAAATGTTAATAACAAAGTTCTTATATGAGCTCCGTCAACATCAGCATCGGTCATTATTATTATTCTATTATATCTTATTTTCTCTATATCAAATTCTGGACCTATACCTGCTCCAATAGCTGTAACAATAGATCTTATAGTGTCTGACCCTAAAATTTTATCTAATCTTTGTTTTTCAACATTCATTATTTTACCTCTCAAAGGTAAAATAGCTTGGAATCCTCTATTTCTTCCTTGCTTTGCTGAGCCACCTGCTGAATCTCCCTCAACAATATATATTTCACATTCATTAGGATCTTTTGAAGAGCAATCTGCTAACTTTCCTGGTAATGAACTTCTTTCTAAAACTGATTTTCTTGTAAGTTCTCTAGCTTTTCTAGCTGCATCTCTAGCTCTAGCAGCTAATAAAGCTTTTTCTATTATAACTTTACCCACAGAAGGATTTTCTTCTAGAAAAGTACTTATTCCTTCTCCAGCTATTGAATCAACTGCACTTCTTACTTCAGTATTTCCCAATTTAGTTTTCGTTTGTCCCTCAAATTGAGGTTCTGATATTTTCACTGAAACAACTGCAGTTAGACCTTCTCTAATATCATCTCCAGATAAATTTTTATCAGATTCTTTTAAATGACCAAATCTTTTACCATAGTCATTCATTACTCTTGTTAAAGCAGTTTTAAAACCTGCTAGATGCGTTCCACCTTCAACAGTATCTATATTATTAGCAAAAGTAAATATATTTTCATTATAGCCATCATGATACTGAAGAGATACTTCTACACTAATATCATCTTTCAATCCTTCAACATAAATAGGAGCTTCATGAAGAGATTCTTTATTTCTATTTAAGTAACTTACAAAAGATTTTATTCCTCCTTCATAGAAATATTCTTCTTCTTTTTCTTCTCCAAATCTTTCATCTATAAGTGCTATATTTATACCTTTATTAAGAAATGCTAATTCTCTTAATCTTTGAGATAAAGTTTCAAAATCAAATACAATTTCTTCAAATATAGTTTCATCTGGTTTAAAGTGTACTTTTGTACCGTGCCCATCACTAACACCTATTTCAATTAATTCTGAAGTAACATTACCTCTAGAATATGTTTGCCTCCAAACTTTTCCTTCTCTTGTTACAGTTACATCACATTCTTCTGAAAGAGCATTTACTACGGATGCTCCAACTCCATGGAGTCCACCAGATACCTTGTATCCGCCACCTCCAAATTTTCCACCAGCATGAAGAACTGTCATTATAACTTCTACTGTTGATTTTCTCATTTTAGGATGTATACCAACAGGCATACCTCTTCCATTATCTTCAACAGTAATAGAATTATCTTCATGTATATAAACTTTTATATTTTTACAGTATCCAGCTAAAGCCTCATCGATACTATTATCAACTATTTCATAAACCAAATGATGAAGACCTCTTGTACTCGTACTTCCTATATACATACCTGGTCTTTTTCTAACAGCTTCTAATCCTTCAAGAACTTGAATTTGACTTTCATCATAGGTTTGTTTGTTTTGTTCTAACATACAACTCCTCCTACAAATGTTAAACTTAAACTAAAACTTATTTTATATAAATTTTATCAAGTTTAAGGGTTATAATTTATATCTGTACGCTTTGTTAAAGTTGACGAAGATATTGGCGAAAGATATATTTTGCTCATTTTATCCACTTCTGCTATAACAAAGGATTTAGGTTTTTCTTGGTTTATTCTTTCAACGAACCCATCTTCTTCTGCCATTCTTAAAAATTGAATTGTATCTGAACTATACATAGCTGTTTGAAGATCAAATATACCAATTACATCTTTAATTGGAACTACAACATTTTCTCCTAAGTGTAAAAACACAAAATTCTCCTCCTTTAACCTTGAATAACCCCATCTATAACTCTAAATATTTTAGATTGGTCATCCAAATAATTAGTTAAATCCTCAATTCCAGTGCAAGTTATTATTGTTTGTAAATTCTTAATAGAAGTTAATACATATCTTTTTCTGTTAAAATCTAATTCTGACAATACATCATCTAACAATAAAACTGGATACTCACCTGTAATTTCTTTAATTATCCTTAAAGATGCAAATTTTATAGTTAAAACCGCTGTTCTTTGTTGTCCTTGAGAACCAAAAGACTTTGCATCAATTCCATTTAAAAATATATTAAAATCATCTCTATGAGGACCTATAGATGTCACTTTTTTTTCTATATCTTTTTTTCTATTTAATTCTAATAATTTTATTAATGATTCTTTTATATTATTAAAATCTTTAATTGTAGAAACATATTTAAAATTAATTTCTTCCCGTCCTAAAGTTATGTCTTTGTGAATATTTTTTGAAATTCTATTTAATTTTTCCAAATAATTAATTCTAGATTTAATTATATACTCTCCATACTCAGCTAATTGCATATCATAAATATCTAATATGTATTCATCAATATTTTTATTTTTAAGAACAATATTTCTTTCATTAAGAACTTTATTATACTGAACTAAATTACTATAATATCGCGAGTTTAATTGACTTAACTCCATATCCATAAATTTACGCCTTATACTTGGGGATTCTTTCACTATTCTTAAATCTTCTGGGGAAAACATAACTACATTAAAAGTTCCTATTAATTCTCCAATTTTATTAATTTTAATTGAATTAACAGTTATTGCTTTTTTTCCATCTTTTAATATTTTAACATCTATTTTTTTATCTAAATTACTCTTATGAATATCCACTCTTATAAAAGCAATATTACTATTCCATTCAATTAATTCTTTATCTCTATTTGTTTTATGAGATTTAGCAAATCCACAATAATAAATTGCTTCTAAAATGTTAGTTTTTCCTTGTGCATTATCTCCCATAAAAACATTAACATTGGTTCCTAAATTTATAGCTAAACTTTTATAATTTCTATAATTTAATAATTGCAAACTTTTAATATACATATAAAAACACCTATTTTAATTATAACACATTATTTACTCAATTAGGTTATCTATTAATTAATTAATTTATAAATTTCTCCTTCAAATTCTACAATATCTCCAACTCTTAATTTTTTTCCTCTTTGAATGCAAATTTCATTATTAACCAAAACTTGTTTCTCTAAAATATACATTTTTGCTTCAGATCCTAAAACAACGGCTCCACACCATTTTAAAAAAGAATCTAATTTTATAAATTCAGTATTTATTTTTATTTCATTCATAATTTTAATCAATTACTATTTTAAATAGTTCTATAAACATAAAATAGTAAAATTAACCTCCTACTTATTATTTTTACCATCTATAAAATAACTTAATCACATGTTTATAAATACTAAACATGTGATTACTATTTATTTTGCTATTCTTACAGGTAAAATTAAATATTCACTACAGTTATTATTTTTATTTTTTATAATACATGGAGAAATATTACTTGTAAGTTTTATCTCTATATTTTCATCCTCCATAACTTTTAAAGCATCTAGCAAATATTTAGAATTAAATGCAATTTGTATTTCATCACCTTGCAAGTCAATACTAATTTCTTCTCTAACTTTTCCCAATTGAGAATTAGATGTTATTATTATACTATCATCAATTATATTAAATTTTACTAAATTACTATTTCCTTCTTTAGCCATTAAAGATGCTCTTTCTATACCATTTTGAAGAGTTTGTTTATTAACATTTATTAAAAGTTTATGTTCTTTAGGTAACAATGCTTCATATTTAATAAATTCACCTTCTAAAAGCCTTGAAATAACTTTAGTTTCTCCCATATTAAATAAAATATGATTTGGAGTAAATGTTATATTTACTATTTCATTTGAATCTTCTAATATTTTAGCTACTTCATTTAAAGTTTTTCCTGGTATTACTGCATTTATTGTATTAGATGTATTTATAAACTCACTTCTTATAGCTAATCTATATCCATCTAATGCTACTAAGTTTAAATTTGAATCTTTAACTTCAAATAAAATTCCTTGGAGAATAGGTCTAGTTTCATCCTGTGCTATAGCAAATGACGTTCCTTTAATCATGTTTTTTAATAAACCTTGAGGAATACTAAAAATCATATTTTCATTTATTTTAGGTAAATTAGGAAAATCCTCTGCATTCATATGAAGTAAATCAAATTCTGATTTTTGACATGTAATTTTTATAATGTCATTTTCAATAGTAGTAATTGTTATTAAATCATTAGGTAATTTTCTAATAATTTCTCCAAAAATTTTAGCATCAATAACAACTTTACCACTTTGTAACACATCTGCTTCCATTCTAGTTTCAATGCTTACATCTTTATCAGATCCTATTAACGTAATTATATTATTTTCAGCTTTTATATAAATTCCTTCAAGTATAGACATTGTTGATTTTCCTGTTATAGCTTTTTGAGCTATGTTTATAGATTCTTGTAATTTACTTTTATCACATGTAAATATCAAAGTAAAACCTCCTTTAAGTTATTAACATTTATTTTAACACTAAAATAGATAATATTTAGATAAATATTATAGTAATAGTAGTAGTAGGGCTTGTGGATTTGTGGAAAACTACCTCAAGCTATTTATATGACTAAGTTTTCTAATTTAAAAAGCTGTGGATAAGTCAACAAAAAACTATTAAATTATCCACATTGTTCTTGTGGATATGTTTAAAAAAAAGTTATCAACAAATTATTAAGAAGTTATTATGTATATTATGTTGATTATTTTTGATTAAGTTTTTTTGTTATATCATTTATTATATTTTGTAAAGATTCATCTGTTTTTAAATTTTCAGAAATTTTTTCGTATGCATGAATTACTGTAGTGTGATCTCTTCCTCCAAATTCTTCACCTATTTTAGGTAATGACATATCTGTAAGTTTTCTACTTAAATACATGGCTATTTGCCTAGGATAAGCAATGTTTCTAGTTCTTCTTTGAGATTTTAAGTCTTCAATTCTTAAATTAAAATAACTTGATATAGTATCTTGAATAGTTTCAATAGTAACTGGAGCACCTTGCTTATTAGAAATTATATCTTTTAATGCTTCAGATGCTAAATCTACTGTAATTTCTTTATTTGTAAGAGATGAATAAGCTACAATTCTTATTAAAGCACCTTCTAATTCTCTTATATTTGATTTTATTTTAGTAGCTATATAAACCATTACTTCATTTGCAACATCTAAATTTTCTACATCAGCTTTCTTTTTTAAAATAGCCATTCTAGTTTCAAAGTCAGGAGGCTGAATATCAGCAATAAGTCCCCATTCGAATCTAGAACGTAATCTATCTTCTAAAGTAGGAATTTCTTTAGGCGGCCTATCAGATGATAATATAATTTGTTTGTTTGCATCATGTAACGCATTAAAAGTATGAAAAAACTCTTCTTGAGTTCTTTCTTTACCTGCAATAAATTGAATATCATCAATTAAAAGTACGTCAACTTTTCTATATTTATTCCTAAATTCTTCATTTGTATCATCTTTAATTGCGTTAATAAGTTCATTTGTAAATTTTTCAGATGATACATAAACTACTTTAGCTTTAGGATTTTCTTGAAGAATATAATGTCCTATGGCATGCATCAAGTGTGTTTTTCCTAAACCTACTCCTCCATATATAAAAAGAGGATTATATGCTTTAGCTGGAGATTCTGCAACAGCTAAAGATGCTGCATGAGCAAATCTATTACTATTGCCTATTACAAATGATTGAAAGGTGTACTTCGGATTTAAAGTTGTAGATAACTCATCATTTACAATTAAAGAGCTTTCTTTATTTTTATTATTTTTATTAGCATGTGATTCTTCTTCTTCAAACTCTGATTGAAGAAAAAATTCAATATTGTATTTTTTAGATGTAATTATTTTTAATGCTTGAATTAAAAGATCTTTATATCTTTTATCTAATATTCCTTTAGTAAAATCATTAGGAACACTAAGCTTTAATAAATCATTAGATAAAGAAATAGGTTCACAACTTTTTATCCAAGTATTAAAGCTTATTTCTGATATTTCACCTTTTATAATATTCAAGGTTTGTTCCCATAAATTATTTAATTGGGCTTCCATTTTATATCCTCCAGTCAATAATTTAATCTATACTTAATAAGTTATAAACAAATAATTAACAGGTTATAGTATAACCATATATTTTGCAAATAAAATTATCAACATGTTTATAATTTTGTGGATTAATTGTTATGATTGATAAGTTATCCACATACTTTGAAAAAATATATTAACATAATTAACAATATGTAAAACCTTATGTATACATAGTTTAATTAAAAAAATAAATTTAACTGTTGAAAAAAAAAATATTATCAACACACTTATCCACAATTGTTGATAACTTGTACATATATTTAGATTTATCAACAGAATATATTAATAATAACATAATAAAATATTATCCTTCAATAAGTTATCCACAAAAATCACTTGTTGATAATAGAAAAATAAAACATCATTATAATATTTTGTGTATAAAATTAAGTTTATTGTTTAAAACTTAAATTTATTAAGCATAAAAATTAATATTAAACATTTAAAAAATTGTTTTTATAACTAAAATAGACATAATTAAAATATGTTTAAAAAGTTATTAACAGCTTAGGTTTATTA
>NZ_WHJC01000118.1 GCF_009295725.1 Clostridium tarantellae | reverse complement strand
GTTAAATAGGCTATAAAAATTCCTATCATATTTATAAATATATCACTTAAATCAAAATATCCTCTTTTAAAAACATATTGTAAAAGTTCTATATTTAATTCTAAAGATATTGATAATATAATTACTTTAAATATATTATCTTTTCTTAACATATACCCTATAGGCATAAAAAATACTATATTTCCTATAAAATACATCATATCTCGTTTATTATGCAAAGTATAGAAAGCTTGTACTGGATTTAAATTAAATCCTCTATCTATCTTAAATCTTGCAAATAATAATAAAATCATAGTTCCTATGTATAAAATTGCTATAAATATTTTAAAAAATTTACAAGTTTTTTTTCTTAATAATATTAAAAAACTACTATAAATCATCATAACTGTGGTTAGTTTAAAAAAATTATATATTATAATACCCTTTTTAACATTGAGATTTATAGTTATAAATATATTTATACAATCTTTTATTATTAATTTATATATTAAAGCACCTATTATAACTGATATTAATAAAAATATTGATTTTATAAAAAAGTTTAATATTTTTTCTTTCATAATTTCACCTCATTTTTTTAATTTTACCATTATATGATAATTAGTCAACTTTGAAATAACTTTTTTACCACTTGTTAAACATTTTCCTTTTAATTTTTATTACTCTCTATATATAAATGATTAATTTAAGATTTAATTGCTTTATAATTCATTTTAACGTACTTTAATGCTATTCATCACTTAATTAAAAATAATAAGACCTATGAGTAATTACTCATAGGTCTTATTATTTATGATTTATTCTGATACTAAATCAAATACTTCTAAATCTTTTGTATCAGCACCTTTATTTTGAAGGTTTACTAATGCCTTTAAGGTATCTAAAGAAGTCATAACTCCAATATTTCTTTCTATTGCAGCTCTTCTCATATGGAATCCATCTCTTTTAGAATCATTAGCTTTAGTTGGTGTATTTACAAGTAAATCTATTTCTTTATTTTTTATTAAATCCATTAAGTTTGGAGAAGCTTCTCCAATTCTTCCAACTTCTCTTGCATTTATTCCAACTTCTCTTAATGCTTTTGCTGTACCAGTTGTAGCTACAAAATTATATCCTAATTTATCTAATTCAATAGCTATTTCAATAAATTCTTCTTTATCATGCTTTTTAACTGTTGCTAATATAGTTTTATTACCTGTTTTTCCAGTGTACATTCCTGCACCTACGAAGCCTTTATATAGCGCCTCTTCTACATTTCTTCCTACTCCTAAAACCTCTCCTGTTGATCTCATTTCTGGTCCTAAACTTACTTCAACATTAGGAAGCTTTTGAGTTGAGAATACAGGAACTTTAACAGATACTAAATTTGGCTCTTTATAAACTCCTGTTCCATATCCTAAATCTTTTAATTTTTCTCCTAGCATTACTTTAGTAGCTATATCTACTATTGGAACACCACTTACTTTAGATATGTATGGAACTGTTCTTGAAGCTCTCGGATTAACTTCTATTACATAAAGATTACCTTCAAACTCTATAAACTGTATATTTATCATACCTTTTATACCTATTGCTAAAGCTAATTTTTTAGTATATTCTAAAACATCAGCTTTAATTCTATTACATATATTTTGAGCTGGATACATAGTTATACTATCTCCTGAGTGAACTCCTGCCCTCTCTAAATGCTCCATTATTCCAGGTATTAAGATATCTTTTCCGTCTGAAATAGCATCTACTTCTATTTCTCTTCCCATTAAATACTTATCTATAAGTATTGGATTCTTACTATCTTTTTCAAAAGCATTTGTTAGGTAATATGTTAATTCTTGCTCATCATGAGTTATCTCCATTCCTTGACCACCAAGTACAAATGAAGGTCTTACTAATATTGGGAACCCTAATCTTTTAGCTTCTTCTAATCCTTCTTCTAAACTCCACACACCTTTACCTTTTGGTCTAGCTATTCCTAACTTTTCTAATAATTCATCAAATTGCTCTCTATCTTCAGCTAAATCTATTTGATCTGAAGTTGTTCCTAATGTAGGAATATTTTGCTCTTTTAAAAACTTAGCTAATTTTATAGCTGTTTGACCACCAAACTGAAGAATTACTCCATCTGGTTTTTCTTTATCTATTATATTTAATACATCTTCTTCAGTTAAAGGTTCAAAATATAATTTATCTGAAATACTGAAGTCTGTACTTACTGTTTCTGGATTATTGTTTATTACTATAGTTTCTATTCCTAATTTTCTTAATGCCATTACACAATGAACTGAAGCATAATCAAACTCTATACCCTGTCCTATTCTAATTGGACCTGATCCTATAACAACAACCTTTTTATTATCTGATACCTCGACTTCATCATATTGCTCATAAGTTGAATAATAGTAAGGTGATAAAGCTTCAAATTCTCCACCACATGTATCAACCATTTTATATACTGGTTTTATGTGCCATATAGTTCTTAACTTATATATTTCCTCTGGAGAAACTTGTAACATATCTGCAATAGCTTTATCTGAAAAACCTCTTCTCTTTAATTTATATAACCAATCTTTAGTCATATCATCTATTTTACTTAATTTTAATTTTTGTTCTTCTTCAATTAGCCATCTAAATTTTTCAAGAAAGAATATATCTATTCCTGTTATTTTAGAAACCATATCTATTCTATAATCTCTTCTTAACATTTCTGCTAAAGCAAAAATTCTCTCATCATCAGGCATTATTACTCTTTCTCTTAACTCATACATTGAAAGCTCTTGAAACTTTTTATGTTCTAAAGAATATTTTCCTATTTCTAAAGATCTAATTCCCTTTAAAAATGCTGATTCAAAGTTACTTCCTATAGCCATTATTTCACCAGTAGCCATCATCTTAGTTCCTAAAGCTCTATCTGCTCCATGAAATTTATCAAAAGGCCATTTAGGTATTTTAACTACAACATAATCTAATGATGGTTCAAAACATGCATAAGTTTTTTGAGTAACCGCATTTTTTATTTCATCTAGCCCATAACCTAATGCTATTTTTGCTGCAACTTTAGCTATTGGATATCCTGTTGCTTTTGATGCTAGGGCAGATGATCTAGAAACTCTTGGATTTATTTCTATAACAGCATATTCAAATGTATGAGGATTTAATGCAAACTGTACATTACATCCACCCTCAATACCTACTGCATTAATTATATTAATAGAAGCACTTCTAAGCATTTGGTATTCTTTATCTGATAATGTTTGGCTTGGAGCAACAACAATTGAATCTCCTGTATGTATTCCTACTGGATCAATATTTTCCATATTACAAACTGTTATACAGTTTCCAAAAGAATCTCTCATTACTTCATACTCTACTTCTTTCCAACCCTTAACACTTTTTTCTAAAAGAACTTGACCAATTGTACTTAACTGTAATCCTGAAGTTAATGTTTCTCTTAATTCTTCCTCATTATTGGCAATTCCACCACCAGTTCCACCAAGTGTGTATGCTGGTCTAACAATAACTGGATAACCTATTTGTCTTGCAAAAGCCATTCCTGACTCTAAATCAGTTATAATTTCACTTTTTATAACAGGCTCGCCAATCCTATTCATCATATCTCTAAATAGTTCTCTATCTTCGCCTTCTTTAATAGAACTTATTGATGTACCTATTACTTTTACTTTATATTTATCTAAAATTCCCTTGTCATGAAGTTCAACAGCTAGATTTAATCCCGTCTGCCCTCCCATTCCTGCTAAAAGAGAATCTGGTCTTTCTTCTTTAATAACTTTTTCTACAAATTCAACTGTTAAAGGTTCTAAATATACTTTATCTGCTACTTCTTTATCTGTCATTATAGTAGCAGGATTAGAGTTTACTAGTACAACCTCTATACCTTCTTCTTTTAAAGCTTGACATGCTTGTGTTCCTGAATAATCAAACTCAGCGGCTTGACCTATAATTATTGGACCTGACCCTATTACTAAAACTTTTTTTATATCTTTATTTAATGGCATATTAACATTCCTCCTATAGTGCAAACTTCATGAATTCATCAAATATATACTCGCTGTCTTTTGGACCGGGGCAAGCTTCTGGGTGGAACTGAACTGAGAATATAGGTAAATTTTTATGTTTCATACCTTCTACTGTTCCATCATTAACACTTACATGAGTTACTTCTACATCTTCTGGTACTGTAGCAACATAATATCCATGATTTTGTGATGTTATATGAACTTTATTATTTACTAAATCCTTAACTGGATGATTACATCCTCTATGTCCAAACTTTAGTTTTTTAGTTGCTCCACCTAAAGCTAAACCTAACAATTGATGACCTAAACAAATTCCTACTATAGGTTTTTGTCCAATTATTTTATTTATCTCTTTAATAGCATTTCCCATATCTTCTGGATCTCCAGGACCGTTAGATAAGAATACTAAATCCGGATTAACTTTTAACACTTCCTCAGCTTTTACATCATAAGGGAACACTGTTACTTTACAACCTCTTTTTACAAAGTTTCTAATTATATTTTGCTTTGTTCCAAAATCAATAACAGCTACATGCTTTCCTGTTCCATCTATTGTATAACATTCTTTAGTTGAAACTATCTCTACTGCTTTTCTATTTGAAAAAGCTTCTATTTTCTTCTTTATATCTTCTTGAGAAATATTATCTAAAGTTATTATTCCTCTCATAGTTCCACTATTTCTTAATATTTTAATTAAAGCTCTAGTATCTATTCCATCTAATCCTAGAATTTTATTTTGTTTAAAATAAGTTTCAAGTTCTAATTCACATCTAAAGTTATTAGGATATTCACATTTTTCTCTAACTATAAATCCTCTAACTTTTGGAGTTGATGACTCTAAATCCTCTAGGTTCACTCCATAGTTTCCTATTAATGGATAAGTCATTGTTACTATTTGTCCGTAATAAGACGGGTCTGTTAATACCTCTTGATATCCTGTCATTCCTGTATTGAAAACAACCTCTCCAACACATTCCTTTAAATATCCAAATGCTTTACCTTCAAAGATAACACCATTTTCTAATATAAGCTTTGCTTTCATAAATATAGCCTCCTCTTATTTTATGTTTTAAAATACACTTTCAAAGACTCTTTAAATTCCTGTCATTTCTTATTATTTAAATTGTTTTATTTGAATTTAAATAATGAAAAAGGTAATAAAGAGATCAATATATTATCTATTAATCCCTATATCACCTAAATATATTCACTGGAATTGTATCTAAATACAAAGCTATTCTGTTTTGTAATAAATTTTCTTTTTTTTGAGTATGACAAAAAAATCTTGTTAACATATTATACCTCTTTCTGGCCTCACGGGACCAATTTAAAGTGTATTTTTTTATTTTAATAAATCTTATTACATATTTTAATTTATCTGACATTAATCGTCAATAGTTTTTTACAATTTTTTTAAAAATATATAAAAAGTTAAAGTGCTAGGCATTAAAAACACCTAGCACTTTAACATAATTTCAAACCATACCTACTTCTTTGTCCTATTGAAGCAATTATAATTATTATATATATACGACTTTTTGTCAATGAAATTCTATTAAATTATATATTTATTTTATTTGTTAAATTCTCTAATAATTATTTCTGCTACCTTTTCAGTTACCTCTCCTGTAAATCTTATACATTGTTTTTTATGCTCTGGAGTACCTAAAACCATATCTTTAGTTAATATTCTACAACATAAAGTTTTATTTTTTTCTCTAAAATCATCATGTAATTCTTTAGATAACATTAATGCTTTATTAACTTTTTCATCTTTAGCTTTTGTTCTACCAAAAACCATACCTATTGCCATTACACCTCCAGTAACTGCACCACATGTACATCCTGCTCTTCCTATACCAACTGGAAATCCAGATGCCATAGCAATAACTTCATCTGGTAAGTCTAACTTAAATTCATCTCTTATAGTTTTCACAACAGCTTCTGAACAAAAAAATTCTCCATATCTATAATATTTTTCAGCAGTTTCTCTTACTTTATTCAAATCTACATTTATATTCATACTTCATCTCCAAATTTAATTTTTTTAATTAATTATACTACAATATATTTTAAATATGAATTCACCATTAAATCTATTAACTCATATTATATAATTATTTAAAAATACAAAAGGAGATAATTAATGGAAATTATATATCCTGAAGATTTTATAAAGTTTTATAATGAAGATGAGGAAATTATTGATGTGGGAGAATTTGAAATTGTAAATAACTTTAATGAAGTTGATTTAATATTATCTAAATTTGAAGGTTATAGACAATCAGAAAAATTATCTAAAACAATATCTGATTCTACTCACTCAGTGTTATCTAATCTTTGCAACATCTCACAAAATATAGTTGATACTATTTCAACTAGTACTCCAATAGAATATATTTCTTCACTAATTCCTTCATCTAATATTACAAAAACATATAGAAATAAGCCTTTAGGTCCTCCTCCTTCTTATTTACCTTCAAAAAATGATAAAAATGTTTCTATAACTAAAGGTAATTTAAATTCTAAACCATTTTCTCTTTGCATTAATAAATTTACGTATATATGGCAAACTAACGGTAGAAGTTATTGGACATATTTAATTCTTGCTAATAACAAATCAATTTGTGGATTTAGATGGACTGCGTTTAGATGGATTTATTTTGGATTAGATTTAAATAGAATAAATGCCTTTGTATGTTATTAAAAATTATGTAACTTTTAAAAAATCAAAACAAAAATGGCATATAAATTTATTTTATCTATATGCCATTTTTGTTTTATTCTTTTTTTATATTTCTAGATAAATTTAAATTATTAATTTTAACCTTTTTTATATTAGTTAAAATATTTTTTTCCTTTGATAATTCACTGTATTTATCTACTGCTTTACTATTCTTTGTATCATGATTCAAAGAGCCTGGTCCATTTATACAGCCCCCCTTACAAGCCATTCCCTCTAAAAAATTACAATTTAATCTTTTTAATTTTGCCATTTTTAGCTTTATATCACAATCAGCAATTCCATCTCCTTGCATTGCTTTGAAATCAATATCTATTTTTTTCTCCTTTAATAAATGCTCTATGGATTCAGTTACACCACCAACTCTAGCAAATAATCTACCATAAAATGAACCATTATCAGTAACTCCTTCTTCACATTCATCAATACTTATATCTTTAGAATCTAACATAGCTAACAATTCTTCAAATGTAATAACATATTCTACTTCTCCAACTACATCCCCCCTAAAAATTTCCATCTTTTTAGCTATACATGGTCCTATGAAAATAACTTTAGCCTTCAAATTATTATTCTTTATAACTCTTGCCATTGCTATCATAGGCGAAACTGTTTTAGAAATATTATTTTTTAACTCTGGTACTTTTTTTTCTACGAAGGAAACAAATGCTGGACAACAACTTGAAGTCATTAATTTATTATTATTTTTTTCTAAAAACTCTTTTGTTTCATGCTCTGCAACTAAATCAGCACCTAAAGCTGCTTCAAACACATCTTTAAACCCTAATTTTTTTATAGCTGAAATTAAATTCGCTATACTGCTATGCTTGAATTGAGAAGATATAGCCGGAGCAATAACTGCATAAACTTCTCTATCTATTTTTAATAAATTTATAACATCTACTATAAATGACTTATCTAAAATAGCTCCAAAAGGACAGTTTATTACACAAGCTCCACATTGAATACAGTTATCATTATTTATAACAGCTTTTTTACTATCTATATTAAAGGAAAGCGCTTTAGGATGACAAACCCTCATACACGGTCTTTTAACCTCTGATATAGCTTCATAAGGACAAGCATTTTTACATTTTCCACATTCCTTACATTTACTATAATCTATATGACATCTTTTATTATCAAAGTATATTGCTCCAAAATTACAACTTTCTTTGCATTTTTTAGCTAAACATCCTCTACAAGCATCATTTACCACAAATCTATTTACAGGGCATTCATCACAAGCAATATCTATTACCTCTATTATATTATTATTTTTTTTATTACCACCTAATGCCAATCTTACTCTTTCTTCTACAATAGCTCTTTCTTTATAAATACAACATCTTATGTTAGGTTTTAAATCATCAATAATTTCCTTTGAAACATTCCATTTTTCTTCATGTATAGTTCCTTGAAAAGTTTTTTCTGAAACTCTTTTTAAGACTTCATATTTCAAAACTTGTACCCATGTATCAAACTTTATATACTGCCTATTTACCTCTTTTATCCCCATAGTTTTCCTCCTTAATAAAATTAAATCTTAGATACATATGAATTTCCTTTTATATAATATCTCCATAAAAAATCCTTAGCTTCCTCAGCATAATCTATTCCTATCCTTTTACTTTCAACTATATCTATTGTATCTAATTTATAATTATGTGAAGGTTCTTCAACATATAACTCATTACTAGTTGTTGTTTGAAGATTATTTTGTTCTCTTGTTATATTTAGTGCACTACATAACTTTCCAGGACCATTTGATATGTTCTTCTTTTCATATTTTGTTAATTTATCATACTCCTTGTTATATCTTAATATACTAATTTTATCAAATTCAGCTAAAGGTTCTACCGCTCTTATTATTACTCCCTCAGCACAATCTACCTCATTAGTAACAAAATTTAAGCAATTGTATAATCCATATATTAAATATACATATGCTGTTCCTGGTTCACTATATAAAGTTTCTGTCCTCTTAGTTCTTTTATCTCCATAAGCATGACAAGCCTTATCTATTTTTCCAATATAGGCTTCTGTTTCTACAATCCTTGCCTTTAATAAGGTATTATTTATTTTTCTCACTATTATCTTTCCAAGTAAATTTTTTGCTACAACTCTAGCATCTTTATTAAAAAATTTCTTATTTAATTTCATAAAATTCTCCTTTTATAACAAGTTTTAAAGTTTTTAAAAATCAGCTCAAATTATATGAAGAGTCCACTCTTTTATAGAATGAACTCTTTTATTATCTTTTTATTCTTTAATTTTTAGTATAAATTTTTCTATAGCTTTGGCTACACCATCATTATCATTAGTTTCTGTTATATACTCTGCACATGATTTAATCTCATCTGTAGCATTTCCCATAGCAATACCAAGTCCTGCAAATTTAATCATTTCTAAATCATTTTGTTGATCACCAATACATATTATTTCTTCTTTTTTTATTCCTAAATATTCCGATAATTCTTTAACTCCATTTCCTTTATTGGTTTCTTTATTTAAAAACTCTAAAATAACAGGCAAACTTCTAACTATATTATATTTTTCAAAATAATCTTTTGGAATTTTTTCTATCTTTTTATTTAATATATGTTCTTCTTCAAACATAAGAACTTTCATTATATCTAAATTATCATCAACATCATTATCATAATCTAAAATAACTACATCTTTACCTGAATATAATTTTTCTATGTTAGTATACATATTTCTTTCATGAGCTAAACAATCATCATTGGTATATGCGTGCATATATAATCCTATTTCTTTTTTTAACTTATATAATTCTTTTAAATCTTTTCCTTTAATAGGATTTGCTTTTATTAACTGAAAATTATCTGTTCTATATATTGCTGCACCATTATGACATATAGCATATTCATTTTCTCCTATTAATCCAATTTCATTTAAAAATGATTTTATGCCATTTAAAGACCTTCCAGTTGTTATAACTACCTTAGTACCTTTAGCTACAGCTTTTTTTATAACTTCTATATTTTCTTTAGATACTTGTCTATTACTATTTAATAATGTTCCATCCATGTCTATAGCAATTAATTTATACATTTATTAACCTCTCTTATAAATAAGTTAGTGTAAAGTTTCTACACTACTTTTCTTTTTAAAATCTTTATATATCAAGGTTTCGAAAGTTTTTTTGCATAAAAAAACAACGACCCCCTAATTTCATGTTAAAATTGAATCTCAAAACCACAA
>NZ_WHJC01000117.1 GCF_009295725.1 Clostridium tarantellae | reverse complement strand
ACATATTATTGAATCTTTGTTTATATTTTATCCTAAAGAATATTTAACTAACTTCAAAAAGCTATTATTGTTATATTACAATAATAGCTTTATTAATTAATATCAAGCAAAATTTTATTACCTGTAAATTTATTTTTAATAAATAATAGGAACTTCATTGTTTATATTTAAAGCTAATTAGTTAATGGAGTAAGCATACATGGTCCTATACTTGGTGCTATTTCAATTCCATCTCCATGGAATTTTATTATATTTTCACCTGCTAATAAATCAATATTTACACTAAAAACATTTAAATTTTCAGCATCGTATAATTGTGTTTGTGGAATAAAATACCTATCTTCTGAACTAACACCATTTAAATCAAATTTCAGAATACTACTTCCATAAATAGATAAATATACCACATCTAACCTATATAATCCTTCTTTATCTACAGTTAAAGTAAGTTGTACTGCTCCATCTGATGTGCCTCCTAAATTATCTACAAAGTTAGTTTCTTTATTTACAACTGCTCCATTTGAAAGTATACCTAATGCTAGGTCATAATCTGTTATTAAAGCTTGTGCATTTGCATCTAAAGGTAGGTTATTAGTTGGCTCTACTAACTGAATAACAAAAGTACTTAAACTTGGTCCATTATTAATTTTATTTCCATGGAATTTAATTAAATTCTTTCCTTCTGTTAAATTAATAGTAGTATTAAATATTTTTGCATCTTCTATATTAGCTCCTAAAG
Organism: Clostridium tarantellae; assembly: GCF_009295725.1. Taxonomy (GTDB): domain Bacteria; phylum Bacillota; class Clostridia; order Clostridiales; family Clostridiaceae; genus Sarcina; species Sarcina tarantellae. The sequence continues at coordinate 9,292 of NZ_WHJC01000117.1, read as the reverse complement.
TTTCAGGTATAACATAATCTTTATCTGAATCAACGTCATTAACCATTATCTTTAAAATTGTATTTTCATATGGAGATAAATATTTTAAATTCAAATTGTATATTCCGCCATCATATACTGTTAGAATTATTTCTGATTCACCATCCGAAACTCCACCAATATTATCTACAAAACTAGTTATTTCATTTATCCTAGCTCCATTAGCAAGAATCCCTAATGCCGTATCATAATTAGTTATTAAAGCACTAGATTCCTCCATTGAAAAAACTGAAGTTGTCTCTTTTGAAGAAACTTTTTCAACTTTTATTGGAGTTAGAGTAATTTTTTCAAAACTAGGTCCATCATCTGAACCATCTCCATGGAAATACACTCTATTAACCCCTTTATTTAAAGTTAAGATTTCCATGAAAAGTAGCATATCTTCCATGTTTTCACTATCAGTTTGAGCTAAAGTATAACTTTCTCCTGTATCTATATCATTAATAGATATTTGTAAACTACTGTCACCATTTGGAGATAAATAATAGAATGCTAACATATACGTGTCTTCCATTGGAATAGTTATTGTAGTTATTTCCACTGCTCCATCATTTTGTCCTCCAAGATTTTCTATAAATTTAGTTGTTGTATTAATTATAGCTCCATTACTAAGTTTTCCTTTTTCTAAAGAATACTCTTTACTTAAAGTAGATGTTGGCATTATTGGTATTGTGGCTTCATTTATTATGGTTATTGGAGTTATGGAGAAATTTCCTAAATTTGGACTTGCATTAGTTTCATCTCCATAAAATTTAATACTATATTTTCCTGATAATAAATCTAAAGGAATATTATAAACTTTAACATCTGACATATTATTACTTGGTGTTTTTTCCATATGATATATAGTTCCTGTATTCTTATTATTAACATCTATTTTTAAACTACTATCTCCACTAGGAGATAAATAATTTAAATCTAAATAATATGGCCCATTATTAGGAATATCTATAGTTAATTCTGCTGTTCCCATTGTTTTTCCACCAATATTCTCCACAAATTTTGTTGTTTTGTTTAAACTTGCTCCATTAGCTAGCGTTGCTGTTGAAATATCATATAAAACACCAGTATTCATAATATCATTAACTATTTCTTTTAATAATAAAGTAAATACACCTACACTAAAGGCCTTATTTGATTTCTCTCCTGAAATCTTAATCATATTATTTCCTTTATTTAACTCAACTAAAATATTAGCTATTTTAGCACTAGAACTAGAAGCCCCCATTGTCTTTACTAACGGTGTAGTTAAAGTGGTAATATCATTAATAGTTATTTTTATTGTATTATCTGCACCAGGAGATAAATAATTAATAGCTAAATTATATTTTCCTTTATTATCAACTGCTATTGGAATTTTTGTTGCTCCTTCTAATTTTCCACCAATATTATCTACAAATTTAGTATTTTTATTTATAACAGCTCCATTAACAAGAGAACCTGTATTAGCATTATATACTTTAATATCAACCATTGTATATGGCTTTATTGTGAATTTGCCTATACTTAATTTAGTATTACTTTCCTCTCCATAAAATTTAAGTTTATTAGTACCTTTATTTAAATTTAGTGTAGTTTCAAATGATTTAATATCTTTAACAGTCATTCCATCAGTTTTTTCTAATGAATAAATAGTAGTGGTAGCAAAATCATTTACATCAATTTTCAATTTACTAATTCCATTTGGAGACAAATAGTTAAGATCTAAACTATACATTCCATCGCTCTCTACAGCTACATTTACTGTAGATGCTCCCATATTAACTCCACCTATATTATCTAACATTTTTGTAGCATTATTTACTACACTTGCTTTACCTTCAATAGTCCCTAAAGTTGTATCATATACCATTTCTGATTTTGATGGAGTTGCTCCAAATGGTGATGTTGAATTATCTAGTATTTCATTTATAAAATTAATAGAAAAACTTCCTATACTTGGTGCCATATCTATTCCATTTCCATGAAATTTAATAATATTTATTCCCGCATTTAAAGTAATCACCAAATTATACAGTTGAACATCATTTAAAGTAACACCTCTAGTTTTTGCTACAAAAAAATTATTTTCTAAATCAATACCATTAATATTTAATTTTAACCTTGTATTATCATAGGCTAAATACTTGAATTCCAAATTATATTCTCCAGTTTTATCAATGCTCAACGGTACTTCTACTGCTCCATCAAATTGTCCCCCAAGATTATCAACAAAGTTAGTTACTGCATTTACATATGAACCATTTGAAAGTGTCCCTAAAGAAGCATCATAGTTTTTTACTAAAATATTAGGATTTGTTGAAAAAACTGAGGTGGTATCATTTACTACGGAAATTGGAGTAACAGTAAATGTTCCTATGCTTGGCGCCATATCTAATCCATTTCCATGAAATCTAATTTTATTAGTACCTGCTTTTAAATTAATTATTAATTTAAAATTTTCAACATAATCTATAGTACTTCCAGCTGTTCTTGGTATGAAATAAACTTCATCTGAAACAATATCATTAACATCTATTTTTAATGCTGTATTGTCAAAAGGAGATAAATATTTAAGTTCTAAATTATATTCTCCTTCTTTATTAACTGTTAAAGGTACTTCTATAGCACCATCTATTGGGCCTCCAATATTGCCTACAAAATTAGTTGTCATATTTACTGATGCACCATTAAAAAATGTTCCTAAAGTGGCATTATAATTTGTCACTAAAGTATTATCACCAGTTGAAAATACTGATGTAGATATATTTTCTGATGACGCTCCTACTGGATTTAAAGTAAATGTTCCTATACTTGGTGCTATATCTACACCATTGCCATGAAATTTAACTTTATTATTTCCAGGTCTTAAAGTAACTGCTGTAATAAAAGTCTTTGCAGAAGATAAAGTGTTTCCTATTGTTTGGGGTATGAAATAAACTTCATCTGAAACAACATCATTAACATCTATTTTTAAAGCACTATTGTCCAAAGGTGCTAAATATTTAAACTCTAAATTATATTCACCATATTTATCAACACTTAAAGGCACTTCTACTGATCCATCCATAGGACCTCCAATATTATCCACAAAATTAGTTGATTCATTTACTGATGCTCCATTTGAAAAAGTGCCTAAAACTGCATCATAATTTGTTATTAAAGGTGTAGAAGATGATAATATTGAAGATATCTTAGCTGCAATAAGCTCAACAGTAACTTGTCCTATATTAGGTGAATTATTAACTCCATCTCCATGAAACTTAATTAAATTATTTCCTGAAATTAAATCAACTGCAATATTAAAAATTTGTGCATCTTCAGCAGTAGCACCAAAAGTACTTGGAAAATAATATATATTTTGAGAGTCGAATCCATTAATATCTATCTTTAATGTTGTAAAATTATAAGGTGTTAAATATTTAATACTTAAATTATATTGTCCATCTTTATCAACATTTAAAAGTATTTCTGCTGAACCATCAGATATTCCTCCAAGATTCTCAACAAAATTATTACTTGTATTTATTCTAGCTCCATTAAAAAGATATCCTAAAGCTAAATCATAATTTATAGAATTATATGAAGGTCCTGCTGAAAAAACAGAAGTAGAGGTATCATTTAGTATATTTGTTTCTGTATTAGTACTTTCAATAAATTCAAGATTAAAAGTACCTATACTAGGACCTACATCAACACCATTGCCATGAAACTTAACTTTATTAATTCCTGATTTTAAATGAACTACTGTATTAAATATTTGAATATTTTCTATTCCACTTCCTGTAGTCTGTAATATAAAGTAAACATCTTGTGAATTACTATCATTAGTATCAATAACTAAGCTAGAATTACTATAGGGTGATAAATAATTTAATGATAGATTGTATTTTCCTTCATTTTCCACATTTAAAGAAACTTCTACCAAGCCATCCATTGTACCGCCAATTCCCTCTACTAAATTAGTGGTTATATTTACATATGCTCCATTTAAAAGAGTTCCTAAGGTAGGGTTGTAATTTGTTGAAAACATATTATTTGTAATCATAAATTATCCTCCATTAAATAATTTATTTATAACTATTAATATAATATGTAATTTACTTTAAATTTGACATAAATATTTTAACTAAATAAAAAAATCTATGTTTAAATTGTCTAAATATAAACTTATGTAATTTTTTAAATTTATAGATAAATAAAATAGAAGAAGCCTTACTACTTCTTCTATTTCTTAAAAGTTTATAAAAGTTTTTATTTAAAAATCTTTCTTAATATAGAACTAATTAGTCCCTTAGATTCACTTATTTTTTCAGTTCTAGCATTTCTAGCTACTGGTCTTGAAATTTGTAAATCAGTACTTATAGCCACAACTTTAAAACCATATAAAGTATTTTCCTCTAATCCGTCTACAGTATAATTAGTATCCTTTGTTCTACCTATCTCCATACCATCTTTAAAAATTACATAATCTTTAATTGTAGTATTGTTTGGAGCTTCCCAATATAATGTAACACTATTACTTGTTTTATCTGTTACTTTTAAATTTTCAACCTTATTTGGTTTTTTACCTGTTGGAGGGATTATCTCTCCTTCTTCAACGTTAACCGTTGCAGTTACTTCTAAATCAGTTCCTTCAATTATTCCTTTAACTTCAAAAGCACCTACATTTTCATATAAATCTTCATTTATATCATTCCATTTAACAATGGCACTCTTTGTAGTTCCATCAGCTAAATTTAGTGTTACTTTAGCTGGCATTACTGGTGCTACCTTAGCTTCAGTAGTTACCGTTATATTATCAACTGATTCTATAGAAGTAGTTGGTGAATATGGTAAATATCTAAAATGATCAAACTTAACAGTATATTGTGAACCTGTTCCATTAGTTGCATATAATCCAACTTTATGATTATTTTCTATATTAACTTTAACTGGCTCATTTATAGCCTTCCACTCTACACCATCTATACTATAATATGAAGAATACATATCTTCTTCTTTTTGTAAAGCTAAATAAATATCTTCTTCTGGTAATGGGTCAGCTATTTCTATATGATTTGGACCACCATTTGTTTCATATGTGAAGCTTAAAATATTACTTCCCACATTTTTTCTTGAAATTCTTACATAGTTATTATTATCCACATAAGATAATAATCCTGCCGATTGATACGCTGCCGTTGGTTTTCCTTCTAATTTAGTTGTTATTACATAATCCTCAGAATATCTTTCTTGAAGGAATATATTATCATTATCATTTCTGTCAGTTCCATCATTATATCCAGCAGTTCCATGAATAGTTAATTTTCCTTCATTTTCAGTTAAACTCCATTTATCTTCAACTTCTCTTTCTATAGACCAAATTCCATTTAATTCTGATGAATTAAATTCATCATTTGGTATAGCCTCTAAAACTCTAATAGTTGCTATAGCTTTTTCTTCTATACCAGCTATAGTACCATAAATAGTTACTTCACCTGGTACATTAAAATCATCAACATTTAAATCTTCCCAAGTGACATCAGCCTCTATATTAGCTCCATTTTCATATTCTAATGTAACCTTACTTGGAAGTTCAGGTAAAATTCCTTTTATTGTTGTTGTTTTATGTGTTTTAACTTTATAATCACCTGTTGGAATAGACTCTGCATCAACCTTAACTTCATCAAAACCTAATGCATTATTTCTAACCACCACATTAGAAATAGCCGCTGTAAAATCATTGCTTCCTAAAGTTATTTGAGAATTAGTCACATATTCATTAATCTTATCTTCATCATAAAAAGAATTATCTAAAATACCATTGATATAAATCTTAACCATTCCATTTTTTTCTCTTAAAGCAGTAACATTATTCCATGTATCATTATTAACCACAGAATTTGATGTAACTGTTACTCCCTTACAAGTAAACTCTAATTTTCCTTCTCCATTTATTTTTAAGTTATATTCATCCCCTTGAGATAAAAGAGTTCCATTAATATCTGCTGTTTTAACTAACATAGATACTCCAAAATCTGAAACACCTTTTATAGAATTTGTATCATTAAGCTCATATGATTTATCTTCTAACATTAAAGCTTTTATATTAGGAGTTACGCCTGCTCCTTCAGTAACGCCTCCTTTTATATCATCTGAACTCTTAACTTCTAATACTTTATTCTCTCCATAGAAATTAAAAGTTTCAATTGAATTAGTTAAATTCCTACCTAAATCACTTACTCCATTAATATTTAAAGTATATTCCTCACCATCAGTAAGTTCATTTTCTAACTCTAATTCAACAGTTCTATGATCAGCTAATACCTTAGCATTTACTACAGTATTACCTTCCATAGAATAATTTAGTTTATCTCCTAAAATTCTTTCATTAAATTCTACTTTTACTTTGTTCATTTCTGAAGCTTCTACATTTACTATCTCAGCAGCAATTTTATCTCCCTCACCAAACTGCCAAATTGCTACCTCATGAGGTTCTAACTCTACAGTTATAGTATCTCCATAATTATATTTAGTTGTATCTTCCAATACCCCATATGGATAAACAGTAGTCTTGCTTAAATTAACTGCATTTTCACCTACTCCTATTAATCTATCTAAAGTAAGAGTAAAAGTTTTCTTTTCATTAGATGGATTTCTTAAAGAAACTATTCCTTCGTCTCCATCCCAAGAAGAATATCCATAAACATGTCCATTTTTAGGAGTTTCACCTATTAATTTAGCATTTCTTAAAATGTGGAAATTTTCTTCTCCCCATTTTAATAATTCTGAATTAACCATCCATTTTTCATCGTCCATTAAATTATAGCTATAATATAATTCCCAAAATGCAGTTCCTCTTGTCATAAGCATATATAAATACTTCTCAAATTGATCAGTATTCATTGTAACAGTCTTTCCATTATGAACATTTGTATTACCATAAATAGGATCGTGGTTATACACATTTGCTAATGGAAATTGGAATTGTCTAGTCTCAACAAAATCAAAATATCTGTCATCTCTATAAGTCAACATAGCATCCATCATAGAATCATCTACTGCTTCACCAATAAAACCTACGTCATTACTATTTTGTAGCCATATTGTATTTACCCATTGTAAAAACCATGGACTTGGTGTTGAATAACAGGTCATATTTATAAATAAATCCTTACCTTCAGCCTTTCTTGCTTCTCTCATTTCAGTAAATACATCTACCCAATTTTCCCAATGCTCAGTAGTAAAATACATTCCATTAGGTCCACCAGTTATATGACCATGAGTTTTAACTGGACAAGGACTTAAATTAAATCCATCTAATTTCCAATAATTTATATCAAATTTCTTCATATAGTCTTTAAATAAATCTGTTAAATTATTCAAATAAGTTGGATGCCCTGTACAAACATCATGAGAGGCTGGATTAAATCCACCTGTACCTGCCGCTTCCATTTGTCTACCAAACTGTGAATTATAATTATATCCACCTCTTGGTCCAAGCCACAATCCAAAGTTTGAAGAGAATTTATCAGTTAGAGCTGTAGAATCATAAAGCTCATTAGGAAACTTTTCATTAAATGACCAAAAATCTCCATTATAGTCATTCCACCCATCATCCACTACATAGGAATCTACTGGTTCAACTCCATTTTGAGATAATCCTTTTTCTATTTCATAAAAAGATCCTTCTATATTTTCAGCAGTTATGCTCATCATATGATCATACCAAGAATTATATTGTTTTCTAAAATCAGTTCTTGTAGAAATTGTATCTATATATTTAAAGAAATCTGATTGTATTACAGATTGATCAGTACTTCTAGCTGCTCCTGCTACAGTCTGCCAAGTAACAAATTTACCATCAGTAGTTTTCTTTAAATCCTCAAATTCTTTACCAGAAAAATACTTAATATGAGCTAAATCTTTTCCTTCAGCATCTATAATTCTATTATCTGTAGATGGAAATTCTGAACCAAAGAACATACCATCAATATAAATTGGTTGTCCTAAGGCTATATGATATCCAGAAATAAAAGCAGGATCCATATCAGGTCTTGACCAGCTTTGTGTTACAGTATCATCCAAAATTAAATGTTCTAAATCAATATAATCTATAGCTGCTTTAGGATCATCAACACTAATTTCAAGATATTTTCTCATGAAGTGATCTCCATCCTCCATGACAACATTCATATCAATGTCCCAATTAGCTCCATTAAACTGAAATGGTTCAAAATCAAATTCTACCTTTTTACCATTATTATCAGCTGATTCTTCCACATTTACATTATTTAATGTTAAATCTGAAGTTGAAATTTCTGTTTTTTCTTTTTCATCTTCTCCAACTTCAACAATATCAAACTCTGCACAAGATGCAAAATTAGCTCCATTAACAGAATTTACTCCTACTAGTTTTATATATCTTCCAGTAGTAGGTTCATCAAAATTTACCCTAATCTCTTTCTTACCGTCATAACTAAAAGTTCCTCTAGAAACTGGTTCTCCAAAATTTTCGCTATCATTACTAACATAAAACTCATAATCCTTTATATCTCCATTATTTCCAACCTGTCTTGGCAAATAAGAAAATCCTTCTAAATTCTTTTCTTCACCTAAATCTATAGTTATATAATGTGGATATGGATCAACTCCTCCACCATATTTAGTATGCCAAATAGTTGATGAATCACCATCTATAGCATTTTGTGCTCCACCATTTTCTAAATTTGTTTCTTCACTACTCGAATCAATAACTTTCCAATTAGTAGATTTTTCAGATAAAGTATTTACAACAAACTCCTCAGAGCCTTCTGCTGGATTATAAGTAACTCCAGCTCTCTTATTATCTAACTCAGAAGTTTTCACCTTATGGTTTGCAACAGAAAATGTTCTAGAAATAAATCCATTCCCTATAGTAACAACGTTTTCATCGACTTCAACATTAACTTTACCCTCATTAGAAGCTTTTACACTTGTAGGAACTTGATAATTAACCAACATAGATGTAGTTAATGCCGTTGCTATTAAAATAGCTATTTTTCTTCTATTATTTTTCACCTTCTCTTCCCCCTTTAATTCTTTTAATATCCATAGTTAGTTTTATAATTTACTATTAAATAAAACTAGATTAAATAAAACTAGATAAATTGTAATTTATTTTACTAACATTAACTTGATATAAAGTTTACTAATTTTATATACTAAATATAATATTACAATCTGTTATTTGGTATTTTTTTCCATTTACAATTTAATTTTATCATCTATAATTTATTTGGTCAATAAATAC
>NZ_WHJC01000116.1 GCF_009295725.1 Clostridium tarantellae | reverse complement strand
CTTTTATATAATATATAATGTGTACATAAATTAAAGGATTAGTAATATTAATGAAAAAAATATATAAATTATAACATATAGTATGGAGTATAATCTGATGAAACATAAGTTATTATCAATCAAAACAATTGTTGCAATAGGTATAGGTGCAGCTGTATTTATGATATTAGGACGTTTTGGTTCAATTCCAACTGGTATACCTAATACTAATATAGAAACTGCATATGCATTTCTTGCTTTAATGGCTTTATTATATGGTCCTATAGCAGCATTCCTTATTGGATTTATAGGTCATGCATTAAAGGATATAGTATCTTTTGGTTCTCCGTGGCTAAGCTGGGTGATAGCTTCAGGAGTGGTTGGCTTAGTTATAGCATTTGCTTGGAAAAAGATAAAAATCAATGAAGGTATATTTGGCATTAAACAAATATTTATATTTAACTTAATACAAATTATAGCTAATATTATAGCTTGGTTTTTAGTTGCACCGTCATTAGATATTTTTATTTATGCAGAGCCGGCAAATAAAGTATATTTACAAGGTATGGTTGGAGGAATTTCTAATATGGTAACAGTAGGAGTATTAGGAACTATATTAGTTTCAAGTTATGCTTCTACAAGAATAAAAAGAGGTAGTTTAATTAAAGAAGAATAGTCTAGCAAATATCCGGAGATAAAAGACTCCGGTTTTTTTGTGAAGTGGAAAATACAAATGTTGAAAATTGGAAGGAAGTGTGCTATGAAAAAGCCAATTATAAAGTTTGAAAATTTTAGTGTGCATTATATGGTTCAATCAGAGCCAACATTAAATGATATAAATTTAACTATATATGAAGGAGAAAAAATTTTAATAGTTGGACCTTCAGGTTCAGGAAAAAGTACATTAGGAAGTTGTATAAATGGTCTTATACCATTTTCTTATGAAGCTGAAATAAAAGGAAGTTTAAAAATAAGAGAAAAAGAAACTAAAAATTTAAGTATATTTGAAATTTCAAATATGGTTGGAACGGTATTACAAGATCCTGATAGCCAATTTATAGGATTAACTGTAGCAGAGGATATTGCTTTTAAATTAGAAAATGATTGTGTAGAAAAAAATGAAATGATTAATATAGTTGAAAAGGTATCTAATATGGTTGGGATTAATAATTATTTAGATTATGCGCCACATAGATTATCAGGAGGGCAAAAACAACGTGTAACGTTAGCAGGTGTAATGGTAGATGATGTAGATATTCTTTTGTTTGATGAGCCTTTGGCAAGTTTAGATCCCGCTACAGGAAAGAATGCTATTGAATTAATAGATAATATACAAAAAGAAACAGGAAAAACAATTATTATTATTGAGCATAGATTAGAAGATGTTCTTCATTGTAATATAGATAGAATAATAGTAATGAATGAAGGAAATATAGTAGCTAATATGACAGCAAATGAATTACTTTCATCTAATTTATTAACTAAAAATGGAATAAGAGAGCCCTTATATATTACAGCTCTTAAATATTCAGGAGTTAATATTAAAGAGGAAATGGAACCTAAGCATATAAATACTTTAGATGTTAATTTTAGTAAAGATAAATTAAAGTATTGGTATGAAAACATGAAAGTAGATGAGGAAGAGCATATAGAGGAACCAATTCTTGAATTAAAAAATATAAGCTTTGGATATGATAGAAGAAAAGAAACTTTACATAATGTTTCCTTTAAAATAAATAAAGGTGACATGGTTAGTATTATAGGGAGAAATGGTGCTGGCAAATCTACTATATCAAAATTGATTTGTGGTTTTTATAAACCAACTAAAGGAAAAATACTTTTAAAGGGAAAAGATATAAACAATGATTCCATAAAAGAAAGAGCTGAACATATTGGCATAGTTATGCAAAATCCTAATCAGATGATATCTAAAAATATGATTTATGATGAAGTTGCTTTAGGATTAAAAGCTAGAGGATTAAAAGCTGAAAAAATAAGAGAAAAAGTCTATGAAACTTTAAAAATATGTGGATTATATCCGTATAGAAATTGGCCTATTTCAGCATTAAGTTTTGGACAAAAAAAGCGTGTTACTATAGCATCTATATTAGTTTTAGATCCAGAAATTATTATACTAGATGAACCAACAGCAGGACAAGATTTTAAACACTATAATGAAATAATGGAATTTCTACTTAATTTAAATAAAAAAGGCGTAACTATAGTTATGATTACACATGATATGCATTTAATGTTAGAATATACTAAAAGAGCTATAGTTTTATCAAATGGGGAAAAAATAGCTGAAGATATTACTACTAACATACTTACTAATAAAGAAGTTATTGAAAAAGCAAATTTAAAAGAAACTTCTTTATTTGAGTTAGCTATAAAATGTAATTTTAAAAATCCAAGAGAGTTTATCAAAAAATTTATTAATTATGATAGGAGTGTAAGAAGAATATGAATTCAATGCTTTCATATATAAAAGAAGATTCATCAATTCATAAACTTACAGGAGCAACAAAGCTTATTTGTTTTATTTTATGGACTTTAGCATCAATGTTAACTTATGATACTAGAGTTTTAGTGGGAATGCTTATTATTAGCTTAGTTATATTTAAAATATCGAAAATAAAATTTAAACAAATAGCTTTTGTAGTATATTTTATATTATTTTTCTTATTTTTAAATAATATAGCAATATTTATATTTTCTCCATATGAAGGTGTGGAAATATATGGAACAAATCATAAGCTATTTCATATAGCAGGTATATATACAGTAACTTTAGAGCAACTATTTTATCAATTTAATATAACTATAAAATATTTTTCAATAATTCCAATGGCATTATTATTTATATGCACTACTGATCCAAGTGAATTTGCTTCTTCTTTAAATCGTATAGGAATAAATTACAAAATTGCTTATTCAGTGGCAATTGCATTAAGATATATACCAGATATACAGCGTGATTATCAAGATATATCTTTTGCTCAACAAGCAAGAGGAATAGACATGTCTAAAAAAGAAAATTTTGTAACACGTATAAAAAATTCAGTATCTATTTTAATGCCATTAATATTTTCTAGTTTAGATAGAATAGAAACTATTAGTTGTGCTATGGAGCTAAGAGCATTTGGTAATAAAAAGAATCGAACTTGGTATAATTCTCGAAATTTTAAAATACAAGATTATAGAGCTATAGTTTTTGTTACTATTATTTTTATACTTTCTATAGTTATGGCATATTATAATAAAGGTAGATTTTTTAATCCGTTTATTTAACATAAAATTTAAAAATAAAGTTTTAGAAAGAGCATTTTTATTTATAATTATATGCTCTTTTTAATTATAAAAATTGTTTAATGTGATACTTCAATTAAAACTAATATATTATTAGGTATTTAATTGAAGTAAAAATCATATTATGTTAATAAAATTGTTTTAAATTTAATATAAAAAATAAGGATGGATTTATGAATATAAGTAATTTTTTAAAAGAAATAGATGATTATATAGGTGAATATTCTAAAAATCATGAAGTTAATAGTGGAAATAAAATTTTGAGAATTTGTGAAAAATATGAAAAAAGTTGTAATGAAGATTTTATATTTTATTATTATAAAGCATTTGCATATACTTTATTAAAAGAGTTTAAAGAAGGATTAAAAATAATTAAAAAATCTATAAAGCTAAATAGTAAAGATGAAAAATTATTTTTACTTAGAGGGAAATGCTACGAAGAAGAAGAAATTTGGGATAGTGCTTTAGCTGATTATATTAAAGCTTATGAGTTAAATGAAAATTGTGTAGAAGCTATTTTAAAAATAGGATTTTCTTTTATGGAAGATGGAGATTACAATGAAGCTTTAAATTATTTTGAAAAAGCAAATATGTTAAAAGAAGATAACAAAAGTAATTTTGCAATATCAAGTGCTTACTATGAGCTAGGGGATTATGAAAAAGCTTTAAAGCATATAGATAGAGCAATAGAAATTAAAGATAATATTAGTGATTATTACATAAATAGAGCATTAATAAATAGAATTTTAGGACATTTTAATAAAGCTGATAAAGATTATAAGAAAGCTATAGAATTAGATTCTGATAATCCACAATATCCATATTATTTATCAACATTATATTTAGATAATATGGAATTTTGGAAAGCAACTTTAATTTTAAATAATTTAATAGAAAGATTTCCTAAATATTTAGAAAATTATTCTTTATTATCTAGATGTTATTTAGAAATGGGAAATACATTAAAAGCCTTAAATATAATAGAAAAAGCTTTAATAGTTGATAAATATAATAAAGGTTTTAGATATATTAAAGCAGATATACATTTAGAGCGAGAAGAGTATTATTTAGCAGAAAAAGAATATTTAAATTTAATAGAAAATGGAGATAATAGTGTATATATTTTTAATACCTTAGTTAGAGTTTATATGACTAATGAAGATTATGATAAAGCTATTAAAATTATAAATCAGTGTATAAAAGAAAATTATGATAATGTATATTTAAATAGAAATTTAGCATATTGTTATTTTTACAAAGAAAACTATGAAAATGCAATTAAATATTTTTCACATGTAATAAATTATAATGAAGAAGAAGTTTTAGATTATTCTTATAGAGCTAGATGTTATTATTTGTTAAATAAAGATAAAGAAGCAGAAAAAGATTATCTTAAAGTGTTAAGTTTAGATAAAAACGATGAAACAGCTTATTTTTATTTAGGATATATATATTATTATAATAGTGATTATGAAAAATGTATTAAAAATTTTTTACATTATGTTAATATAGGTGAAGAGGATTTTGAAATATATCAATCTATAGCTGAATGTTATATGAAATTAAATAATTTTGTAGAAGCTTGTAAATGGCTAGAGTATACCTTAAAAGGAATTGATTATTTTGAAAATAAAGCTCAAATATATACTCAATTAGGAGTATGTTATGGTAGATGTGAAAATTTAACAAAGGCTTTAGAGTGTTATAATATGGCATTAAAATTTGATGAGGAATATACATTAGCACATTATAATAAAGGTCTTATATATTTTAAAAATAAAGAATACAAAAAAGCAATAAATGAATATAATATTGCATTAAAAATAGATAAAGAAAATCACTATATTTTTTATAATAGAGGTTTAGTATATGAAAAGTTAGAGTATTATAATTTAGCTGAAAAAGATTATATAGTAGCATTACAAATTAATAAAGAACCAGTGTTATATGAAGAAATAGCTTGGGTATGTTTTATGCAAAAAAAATATAAACAAGCTATATTAAATTATAAATTAGCTATAGATAATGGAATAAAAGAAGGATATACTTATGCAAATTTAGGAAAAGTATATAAACATATTAAAAATTATGAAGTAGCTATAAAATATTTTAAAATTGCATTAGATTTAGAAAAAGACTTAAAAAAGTCTTTTTGTAAGGATATAACAAAAAACCTAGCTTTTTGTTATATGAAGATATCAAAATATGAAGAATCTATAAATTGGTGTAAAAATTTTATAAAATATTATGAAAATGAAGGAGATATTTATGCTATATTAGCAATAAGTTATAATTTTTTTAATGAACAAAAGTTAGCATTAAAAAATATAGAAAAAGCTTTAGAATATGATGAGTTTAATGAATTTAATTTAAATGAATTAAATATTCTTAAAGATGACTTATTAGAAAAAAATAATTTTGACTTGCTATAAAAAGTGAAATAAACAAAAAACATGGAGAAAGATCAGGAATAACATAAAATATCCCTGATCTTTTTTTAACATATATTAGTATGTATTTTTAATATAGATTTTAAGCTATTTATAAGTAATTTATTTTCTTCATGGGTTAAAATACAAACTCTAAAAAAATATTCATTTAAACCCTGAAAAGAAGAACAGTCTCTTATAATTATATTTTTTTTCAATAGTTTTTCATATAATTTCTTTGCTGTAATTTTTTTTGTTTTTAATTCACACAATATAAAGTTGCCATAGCTATTATAAACTTTTAATTCATTAAGTGATTTAAGTTCATCTAATAAATAAGTTTTTTCTTTAATTATTTTAGTTTTAGTATTATTTATATATGAAAAATCTTTAAACATTATTTCACCCATTATGTTAGCAAATATATTTATATTCCATAAATCTAAAGAAGAATTAATACAATTTTTAATATTTTCATTAGAAATAATTCCATAACCTAATCGAATTCCTGGAGTTGAAAAAAATTTAGAAGTTCCTCTTATAATAAATAAATTAGGGTATTTGTTTGTTAATTTAGTTGATGAAAATAAGTCTATGTCAGAAAATTCAACATAAGTTTCATCTACCATAACAAAAATCTCACAGCTATGAAGAATTTTTTGAATTTCAGTATTTTTAAGAGCAAATCCAGTTGGATTATTAGGATTGCAAATTATTAATAAATCACATTTAATTTTTTTAATTATATTTATTAATTCATTTATATTTACTTTAAAACCATTTTCTTTTAGTGTAAAAAATTTAACTATTTCACAGTTTAATTTTTTTAATTCTTCTTCATATTCAGAATATGATGGAGATAATAAAAGAGCTTTTTTAGGTTTTATGACTTTAATAAAAGATGATATTAATTCAGTTGCCCCACTTCCTAAAAGAATATTTTCTATTTTACATTCACAATAATTTGAAATTGTTTTTTTTAAGTTTTTGTATTCAGGATCAGGATAAATTGAAACCATATCTACATTATTTATTATTGCTTCTTTAGCTTTAGGCGAAGAACCAAATGGATTAATATTAGAACTAAAATCTATAAGCTTATTTTTTTCTATTCCTAGTTTATTAGATAAATTAAATAAGTTAGCACCATGATTTAATGACATAAATGTGTACCTCCTTTTAAACATGTAATAAGTTTATTATATATTTTTATTTATTATAATTAAAGAAAAATATATAATAAACTTATTAAAGTAGGCAAATATTAACTTTGCCTACTTTAATAAATTAACTTACTATATTTAATTTAATGCAATTGAAGCATCAATTACAGTGCTAAAAGGAATTTGAGTAAAGTACAAAGTACCTAAATCAGGGGCTGCAGTTATTCCATTTCCATAAAATTTAATAATATTAGTTCCACTGTTTAAATTAGTAGCTAAATTAAACATAGATGCATTAGAGACAGACCAGTCAATTGTTTGAGGGATATTGTAAATTGTGCCAGTATTTACTCCATTAATATCAATTTTCATATTTCTAGCTGCATCAGGAGATAAATATTGAATTCCTAAATTATATTGACTAGCTTGATTTATATCAAGCTGTATTGTTACAGAACCATTATTTCTACCACCTACATTACTTACAAAACCAGTTGTAATATCAACATTTGCACCATTTTCAAGTATGCCTTGAGTTAAATCGTAACTTCCTGATAATGGGGAAACTGTAAGGTTTATACTGCCAAGACTAGGAGAGTAGTTAACACCATCACCATGGAATAGAATTGAATTATTTCCTATGTTAAGATTTATAGGAATTGTAAATGTTTTTGAATCACTTGCAGTCCATCCAGAAGTCATTGGTAAGTTGTAAATAGTAGAACTATCTATTCCATTAATAATTATTTTTAATGGACGATTCATATCAGTACTTATATATTGTATTGCTAAATTATATAAACCAGAAGTAGTAACATTGGTATTTACAGTAGCTGAACCATCATTTGTACCACCTATAAAATCAACAAAGTTAGTACTTGTATTTAATCTAGCACCGTTTGCTAATATTCCATTAGCTACATTATAAGAGATTGGAAAGATAGTTCCAGGTTGAGCAATTGTAAACTTATCTATGCTAGGACCAGAATAAACAGTTGAATTTACTGGTGGAGCTACAGGCATAGAGGAAATTGAAACTAATTCTAAAGTGACTTGTCCTAAACTAGGACCATAATCAATACCATTACCATGGAATTTAATTGTGTTATTTCCCATATTTAAGCTTACTGTGATTGTAAAAGTTTTAGCATCGTTAATAGTCCAACCATTGGTTATAGGAGGAGTATATATTATACCAGTATTAACACCGTTTATATCAAGTTTTAAAGGTCTATTTGTATCAGCACCAATGTATTGAACAGATAAATTATATACACCATCAGCATCAGCTACAACATTTAAAGTTGAAGAGCCATTAGCAGGACCACCTATCCAGCCAGCAAAATTAGTACCATCATCTAATCTAGCACCATTTGATAATATTCCATTTGCAGCATTATAAGTTTTTAAAGAAGGAGTTGGATTAGGAGTTGGAATTGGATTAGGAGTTGGAGTAGGAGTTGGAGTTATTGGTGAGTTAGAACTTGAAGATAATAATAAAGTTATTTCACCTAAACTAGGGCCATAATCAATACCATTACCATGGAATTTAAGTGTATTATTTCCATTTTTCAAGTTTACTGTAGTTGTAAAAGTTTTAGCATCATTAATAGTCCAACCATTAGTCATAGGTGGAGTGTATATAATGCCAGTATTAATACCATTTACATCAATTTTTAGAGGTCTATTTGTATCAGCACCAATGTATTGAACAGATAAATTATATACACCATCAGTATCAGCTACAACATTTAAAGTTGAAGAACCATCAGCAGGGCCACCTATCCAGCCAGCAAAGTTAGTACCATCATCTAATCTAGCACCATTTGATAACATTCCATTTGCAACATTATAAGTTTTTTTCATAGATGGAGAAGTTGAAGTTGGAAGTGTTGGAGTAGGAGTTGGAGTAGGTGAATTATTCACATTTATTAATTCAGATTGATTAGATTTAACTAAATAAGTTCCTATTGGTACATTTATAAATGTATATATTCCTGAAGAATTAGTTGTAGTAAATGCAACTGGAATAAGAGCTTTATTTGAATCAACATTATATAGAATAACATCTGCATTAGGAATAGGAGTATTAGAATTATTAGTTATTACACCAGAAATTATTCCATTAGATGAATTTGGATCTTTTGAAAGATTAGTTGTAACTGAAGTTATTCTACCACTTTCTACATTAGTAGAAATTTGAGTTGAAATATATCCAAGAGCAGATATTGTTATATTGTAATTTTCAGCAGGTAATTCACTAAATACAAAGTCACCCATAGCATCTGTATAAGTTATAGCAAATAAAGTACTAGAATTATTTATTACAGTATACAATGATACTACAGCACCAGCGATTGGTTTATTAGCTGGAGAAGATGAATCAGCTATATAACCGCTAATTAATCCAAGATTAGAATTAGGATCATTAGGTAATGTAAAATCTACGATTTGATGTTGACCTACTGATAAGGTGAAATTTGAAGATTGAGTTAAAGCCTTACCAGGTGAAATTGCTATCATTGTATATATTGGACTTGATATAATATTATTTATTATATAATTACCATCTTTATCTGAAGATGCATGAGATAATGGCTCAAATTTATCATTCATTAATTTTACTATAGCATGTGCAACTGGATTATTTAATGAATCTACTATTTTACCAGATACTGAAGCAGCAAAGTTTATTGGTAATGTATTAGGATTAAGTTGTAAGTTTAAAATAACATCTGCTCCAGTTTGCGTAATTTGAACAATTGAGGATTTACCTAAATTGTATTTATCTTGTTTTACTTGCATATATAAGATCCTCCCGTATTAAATAAAATACTATTTATATAGTATAATATTCCAAATAATTGTTTTTTGATACCATATTTGACAATAAGTTTTAAAAAGTACAATTAAATATAAAATTGATTTTATAAAATATTATGAAAGAAATAAAAATATATTTAAAATATGAAGAATATTAAAGTATTCAAATTAAAAAAATGTATCCAAATAACAATAAATGAATAAAATGGTAATAAAACTTATGATATAAAGAAAGGATGATGCAAAATCTGAATAAATAGGTATAAATAACCTTTTTAAAAAATAAATTAATATAAGGAAAGTTTAACTTTTAAATTATCAAAATAAAGAAAATTTATAGTAAGCAAAAAATAAGGAAAGGAGAGTTTATCAATACAAAATCTTATAAATAAAAATAACATATCAGCATAAAAATGCTAAATTTTATATTAAATATTCTTTTAATTTTATTAGAGAATATTATCT